>CAYPNZ010000243.1:0-5191 GCA_964411845.1 uncultured Anaerolineaceae bacterium | reverse complement strand
CGGCCGAGGCCCTCAAACTCACCGCCGCCGATCTGGTGGAACAGGGGGTGGTGGCGGCGCTGTACACCCGCAGTTGGGAACCCACGCCCGCCGAAGCCGTGCTGATTGCACCGGCGTACACCTATTTGATGAGCAACCGTCCCGTGGCGTACCAATTTTGGCTCGATGCCGGCAGCAACGGCTGGTGGGAACGCATCGCCCAACCGTTGACCCATCCGTTTGTGCTGTCGGCTGATTGGGACGGCAAACGGGTGTGGTCGGATGCGGATGAAGTGCTGGCGCAAAATGACCGTCTGCGGCGGTTGGTGCTCGGTTTGACGCGGCGCTGCAAAAAACACATTTATATCGTCAATGCGGAAATCAACGAGCGGGGATACGAACAGCGCGGGCGATTGCTGCTGGCACTGCATCAAACCCTGCGGCGGCTTGCCAACCCGTAACCTTGAACTTTGAACTTTGAACCTTGAACCCTAACCCCGAAACCTCGAACATCAAACTTGTGGGCACAGGCGGGCAGGGGGGAACCTACCTGTTGCGCATAGCCGTATCGCGCCCGCTGACGGTGGTATTCGGGCGGTTTCGCCGCGGCGAGCCTGTCCCCGTGCCGCGCGGCGCGCTGGTGTATGTCGGGTCGGCGCTGGCGGAAAAAGGGGCGGCATCGCTGGCGCGGCGATTGCTGCGGCACGCTACCCGTTCCGGCGGAAAGCCACCCCACCACCTGCGGGCGGAAATGACGACCGTATTTTCGGCGGCGGGTTTGGGCGGCGGCAATCTCATCCCCAAAAATGGAAAAAAATTACGCTGGCATATTGATTTTCTGCTGGATGAATCGGCGGCGGAAATTGACCGCGTGCTGATTATTCGCTCACCGAAACGGTTGGAATCGACGGTGGCACACATACTGGCAACCGACCCCCGTGCCGCACCGCTGGCGGCAGGACTCGGCGCAGCGGACGCACCGGGTGAAACGCATCTTTTCCGTGTACCGGGCGACGATGCGTGGTGGGAGATACTGGCAGAGCGGGTGAGAAAATTATAAAGGCGGCTCGCAAGCCGCCTTTGGGTTTCACCCTTCGATATGCCCCAACGGGTTACTCAGGCTGAAAATACTGGAAACACATCTTCAGAATCTAATTATTGGGTGCGCCGGCTTCAATCCATGCCACAATCAGCGCAATTTGGTCATCATCCAGAAAAGGGGGTCCGTCGAAAGGCATCCGCGGGGTGCTTTCGCCGGTGATGCGTTTGACCAACTGGCTGCCGGCGGAGTCACCCGGCACAATCACCGCGCGATAGGTTCCCCCGGCGAGCAACCCGTCATACGATTCCAAATTCAACCCGCGGGGAGGATTGTCGCCAAAATGGCATTTGATGCACCGCGCGTTTAAAATCGGCTGAATGTCTGCCGCAAAACCGGGTATATCGCTTGCCGGTTCGGCGGTGGCGGTTGCCGGTACGGGGGTGTTGGTGGGCGGCGCGGGGGTAGCGGTGGGCACAGGTGTGGCGGTGTTGGTTGGAACCGGGGTATCAGTGGGCGGGATGGGTGTGTTTGTCGGCGGCACGGGGGTGTTGGTGGGCGGCAGGTGTGTTGCGGTCGCCGTGGGTGCTTGCGCCACCGGGGTGGCGGCAGAACCGCAACACCCGGCGAGTATCACACTCAATCCAACCACCAACACGGTCAACCATACCAACGATGTTCGTTGCGGGCGGTGGAAAATGACGCGCATCGGTTATCCTTTCGAGCCGATGGTTTGTTTAACCAGTACACCGCCGCCAATTAACGCTGCACCGGCAATAACCAGTAACAGATTTAACGGGAACGATGTTTCTTCGCCGGTAACGGGCAGTGCTGCGGGGGCAGCCATGGCGTTACCCATCATGGCATTTTCTTTAATAACCGGGAAGCCGTCGACTTCATCATTGTGGAACCAGATGAATTCGTTGGAAGCGTGCATGGCGCCGGCAGTGTCAAACCGACCATTGGTGACGCTCCAATTGCCGCCGTCGAATTTAATTTCGGTGGCGAATACCGGGGCAACCCCAAAGTCGCCACCGGCTTTCGGCGGGACGGGCATACCGGGGTAACTGTAGAAAATAGGCGGCTCATCCTGCTCGAATTTCCCTTTGGCAATGGGAATGGGCGGAGCAGCCATTTGCAAGCCGCTTTTGTTAACGGCGTTTTCGTAGAAATTGGTGAAAATGTTTTGCACGGTGTTTTGGTCAACGGCACTGCCGCCGAAAATTTTCAGGCTGTTCAGCGCGCCAAAAATGGTGGCAATATCGTCAATGGTGTAGGTGTTTTGGCTGCTGAAAACGTTGTTGGCGGTATCATATTCGCCGGATAAACTGTTGAAGGTGTTGGCTGCCGCATCGAGGTATTTGCTGTCGCCACTGATGCGGTAGGCTTCTACCAGCCCGCGGATAGCGGCGGCTTTTTCGGTGGCTGTGCCAAACGACCCGCCGGCGAGTTGGTCGCCGAATTGCGAAATTTTGGCAATGGCGGCGGTTTGGTGGTCGGCGTTGGTGGCGTGGGCGGCAAACCATGTCAGCCCTTGAATTGCCAGCGAGAGTTCGCGGGTATCTGCCGGTTGGCGGTTTGCCAGCGCGGTGTACAGCATATCAGCCGCATTCAAAAACATCATCGAGGCGTTATTGTCCAAATAGCGGTTGGTATCGCTGTGCGGCACGGCATCCATCATTGTTACCGAACCGGCATCGCTCAGCGCAATCAACATTACCCAGTTGCCGGCATAATCCACGTTGCCATCACTGTTGGCAAACAGTCCTTGGTCGGTTTTAAGATTTTGCAACGCATATTGAATTTGCATTTTTGATTCGGCATTCAATATCATCCCGACAAATCGCCATTGTGCGCCGAAATTATCGGTTGCTTTGCCAAAATGACTGTCCACATGGAACTGTTTTGCCCATTCGGTTTCTTTGGTAATAGTCCACGCCAGCGCCGGTGTGGTGACGGTGGTATCAAAAGATGCCGGGTCCCATCGTTGGGTGGCAAAATCATCGGGGTTAAATTTGGTAATGTAATGCGGGTCGCCGCTGGCAAAAACAGAGCGCAGCAATGCAATATTTTGTTTCGGCGCAGCAGTATCACCGTCATCGGGGTTGGCATCTGCGGCTTGAATCATTTTCATCACCACTGTTTTTTCAGGCATGAAAATATCGCCCATACCGGAACGGAAAACCAAGTTCCCCAAATTGTATCGGGAATACCAATATCCTTCTTCTTCTGCTGCGGTGCCGTCAAAAGCGGGACCCTGCGCGGCAACCAGCGGGGTTATCATTAAACTGAGGGCGGCAATCAGCCCGAAAATAATACTAAATTTTTGTTTCATGGTGTTCTCTCCTTTTTTGTTGTGTGAGTTTGGTTTTAAAGATTTGTGGAAGTTTGAAAAAGAAATGATGCAATACACCCCCTTTCGGTGTTCTGTGGTAAAATTGTGTTATATATTCATCTTTCCGAAGAATAGCGTATCATTAAACGCTTGCGCTGAAAGTAATCCTGCATACATTTCTTGAGGGAATATGACCGAACAGCCAAAACCACCCTTTCAACCGCGCCCGTCGCAGCAGAAAATTTTGGAATATGTGCATACCGGCGGCTTTTTGGGCGTGTCGGCGGTGCCGGGCAGCGGCAAAACGCATATCCTGTCGTATTTGGCTGCCGAGTTGATTCCCCGAGTGGCGGATGACCAAGAAGTGCTGATTGTGACGCTGGTCAACGCGGCGGTGGATAATTTTCGGCGGCGGATTGACGCTTTTGTCCGCGACCGCGGTTTGCTGGCGGGATTCGGCTATCGGGTGTCCACACTGCATTCGCTGGCATACGAAATTGTCCGCGACCGCCCGTCGTTGGTGGGGCTGGATGCCGATTTCGATATTGTGGATGACCGCGCGGCGGCGGCAATCCTTTCGGAGGTGGTGGACGGCTGGCTGACCCGCCACAGTATGCTGGTAGAAGATTATCTCAGCGATACACTGAACGATGCCGCCATCCGGCAGCTGCGCCGCGGATACCTGCCCGCGCTGGTAAAAGATATTGCCGCGCGATTCATCAAACGCGCCAAAGACAGCCAACTTACCCCCGTTGCCCTTGCCGATTTTTACGACCGCCGGGGTGAATATCTGCCGCTGGCAAAATTGGGCATTGACATTTACCGCGAATATCAAATGCGGCTGGCGCGCACGGGGGTAGATTTTGACGACCTGATTCGGCTGGCATCGCTGGCGATAGACCTTGACCCCGATTTTCTGGCGCGATTGCGCCATCGCTGGCCCTACATTTTGGAAGATGAAGCGCAAGACAGTTCGCAATTGCAAGCGCGAATTTTGCGCGCGTTGGCGGGTTCCGGCGGCAACTGGGTGCGCGTCGGCGACCCGAATCAGGCAATTTACGAAACGTTCACCACCGCCCGCCCGGAAAACCTGCTGAAATTTTTGGCGGAAGACGGTGTGCGCAGTTTGCCCATGCCCGAATCGGGGCGTTCCACCAAAAGCATCATCGCGCTGGCAAACCGGCTCATCGAGTGGACGCAAACCGAGCACCCTGCCCCGGCTGCCCGTTCCGCGCTGAATCAGCCGTACATCATCCCCACCCCGCCCGGTGACCCCCAACCCAATCCCCCCGATAAGCCGGAAGAAATCTATTTCCCCGAAAACAAATTCACCCCCGCCAAAGAATTGGCGGCGGTGGTGCGTTCGGTGCAGCAGTGGCTAAAAAACTACCCCGACCGCACGGCGGCAATTTTGGTGGCACGCAATCAAAAAGGGGCAGATGTGGCGGAAGCCCTGCGGCGGGCGGATGTGCCGTTTGTGGAATTGCTGAACAGTGCCGCTGCCACCCGCAGCACGGCGGGGGTGCTGGCAAATATTTTGCAGCATTTGGCAAAACCAACCGACCCGAAACAACTGGCAACCGTATTCCACGTGTGGAAACGAAACGAGTGGGATGTAGAAGACTTGCAGCCGCTGTTTGAGCGGGTGGAAAAGGCATTGCGCACCCTGCCCGCCACCGAAGCCCTGCTCAGCCCGCGGGCGGGCGAGGATTGGCTGGATGACAACGAAGCCATGCTGGCAGACGTTGCCGCGCATACCCTGCTGTCCGAATTTCGAGATTTGGTGCGGGTGTGGCACGCCGCCGCCATTTTGCCCATTGACCAACTCCTCATTCGGC
>CAYPNZ010000242.1:0-5204 GCA_964411845.1 uncultured Anaerolineaceae bacterium | reverse complement strand
CCACCTTAAAAATGAACGATGACGGTTCGTTCAACCTGCAAATGGGCGCTACCGACCTCGGCACGGGGTCAGACACCATTTTGGCGCAAATGGCGGCGGAAATTCTGGGTATCCCCGTGGATGACCTGATTGTCTATTCCAGCGACACCGATTTTACCCCGTTCGATACCGGCGCATACGCCAGCAGTACCACCTACATCAGCGGTGGTGCGGTGCGCAACGCCGCCCGGAAAATCAAAAAACAAATTCAGGAACACGCCGCATTGATGCTGGAAATAGACGACCCCGACTCGTTGGTACTGAAAGACCGTAAAGTCATCGCCCCCGACGGGCGTTCGGTAACGCTGGCAGAAGTGGGCTTGAGCAGTTTCCATCAGCAAAACCAGCACCAAATTATGGCAACCGCATCGCACCTCAGTTACAGCAGCCCGCCACCGGTTGCCGCCCAAGTTTCGGAAGTGGAAGTGGATATGGAAACGGGGCAAGTTACGGTTGAACGGTTGCTGATGGTGGTGGATGCCGGACGGGTTATCAACCCCATCACCGCCGCCGGGCAGGTTGAAGGCGGGTTGGCACAGGCACTCGGTTTGGCGCACAGTGAAGAGATGGTTTTTGATGACAAAGGTCGGCAATTGACCACCGCGCTCGGACCGTACCGGGTTTACACCGCCAGCGAAATGCCCGCCGTGGATGTGATTTTTGTGCAAACAAACGAACCGACGGGACCTTTCGGCGCAAAATCCATCTCGGAAATCCCGATGGACGGCGTGTCGCCCTCAATGGCGAGTGCCATTCACAACGCCACCGGCGTGTGGCTGCACGAAATTCCGTTCAAACCGGAAACCGTGTGGCGCGCCCTGCGCAACGCCGGGAAGTAAGAGGTATTTCATCATAAACTGAATGGAATGCAGATAACACGGACGTATGGGCGGCTCGCGAGCTGCCTATGCAAATAGATAGCAGGGGCATACAGCCGTGTGCCCCTGCTTTTGTTTGTATTCTATTTTTGGGGTGGTGATTGTCTGTTTTCAACCCTGCGGAGTTTGGGTTCCAATTCGTGGCGGATAGCCGTGAAACGATGGTCAAAATAGGGGAAAAGGTACAGAGCAGTACCCAAGCCGAACCAAAAGCCGGTGACGGTGCGCAGCCACCAATTTATGGTGCCGATGGTGGTGCCGCTGTAATATTCCGGCGGCATAATGCCGTGGGTCAGCCACACCGACCACAGATTGCCGGCGCGCCATACCGTGCCGAGCCGTTCGTCTGCCATGTGGCTCAGTGCGTCAAAAAACATGGGAAAAACGAAGAGTATCAGCAGGGCGGGGGAGATACGCGGCTGCCATAAATAACTGCTCCACAGCAAGCCGCCTGCCAGCAAACCGATGAAAATTGCCACCATCCGGTGGTTCATCGCCATTTTCCAGCCCATTTGTGCATTGCCGACAAACGCCCGCAAATTGTAGCGGTTACCGCCCTCTGCCAATACCTCATCCAACGAATAACTTTTCACGCCGCCATTGGGGCTGAACAGAAAATAACTCCGTTGCGGCAGTTGGTGGTCGTGCGGGGCGTATTGCCGGTACAACCAGCGGGCGGCATCCGTCCATCCCAGCGACATCATCAACGGCGCGGCGATTGCACCCGCCAGCACCAGCGCGAACACACCGTTCACCGCCAACTCCCAGTGGCGCGCCAGCCATAAAATTCGTTTTTGCAGAAAGAGAATGAGACTAGAATATTTTAACATTATCAGATTATACCACAAATAATGGGGTTCTCCCACAAAAAAGCACACCGAAAACTCGGTGTGCCGTAAAACACAGATATGCTAATCTTCCGATTGTTGGGGTACGCGGATATAGAAGGTGCAGTCGGGGGCATCGGTGGACATTCGCTGCAAAATGCCGATAGCGGCGCGTCCGTGTGGTTCGTGTTTCTCTTCAAATTCCCGGTCGACAAATGCGCGTTTTTCTGCCAATGGCAATGAGTCATCCAAATTGATGGTGTTAACCAAAAACGCCGGTTGTTTGCCGGTTACAATATTGAATGCGCCCATCTTCATCCCCAAGCAGGCGGCACAATTGTGCTGGTTTTTTCGAGTATATTCAATATGCGGGCATTCCGTTACCCGTGCGCTGAAACGTTCCGGCGTGTCCAGCAGAATCTCTTCCTCAAATGAAAAGCCGAATGGTTCCAGCAGGGTATAACATTTGGCAAAGATGTCGGCGTACCCGTCGCTGATGTCAAACGGAACCATGCCCCGTTCAACCATTTTTTGCAGGGCGTGTTCCATAATTTCCGCCAACAACGGCACGGCGATGCGCTCGCCATATTTATCGGCAACGGTTTCGTATATCGCTTCGAATGCGATTAAATGAAGAACGTCTGCTAAAATTTTGGGGTCGGCTGGATTTTTCGCCACGGTATGCACCTCGTTGAGCATTATTGATTATCTTAATTATACACGGTTTTTTATCAATTTGCACAAAAAAATCCCAACCGATGAATACGGTTGGGATTGTGAGTTTGGTTCGGTTAGATTTTCACCCGGCGCAAGCGAAGGCTGTTGGTCACCACTGATACACTACTGAACGCCATCGCGCCGGCGGCTAGAATTGGGTTGAGTTGGCGTAAAACATCCGGTACGGCTTCAAAGGGATAAAGTGCGCCCATAGCAATGGGGATGAGGATGATGTTGTAGAAGAATGCCCAGAATAGGTTTTGCCGAATAATACGCATAGTGGATTTGCTGAGACCGATGGACTGCGGTACAGAGCGTAAATCGCCGCGCATCAGGGTGACATCGGCGGCTTCCATTGCCACATCGGTGCCGGTGCCGATGGCGATGCCCACATCGGCTTGTGCCAGCGCGGGGGCATCGTTAATGCCGTCGCCAACCATTGCCACCAGCCCGATGCCTTCTGCTTGCAAACGTTTCACTTCTGCGGCTTTGTCGCCGGGCAAAACTTCGGCGCGCACACGGTCGATGCCCACTTCACGGGCGATGGCTTCGGCGGTGGCTTGATTGTCGCCGGTGAGCATGACCACTTGCAACCCAAGCCGGTGCATTTCCGCCACGGCTTCTTTCGAGGTGGGTTTAATGGTGTCTGCCACGGCGATGATACCCGCCGCGTCGCCGTCTACCGCCAGCCACATGGCGGTTTTGGCGGCGGCTTGCAGTTGTTCGGCGCGGGCTTCCAGCCCGTTCAACCGCACCGAGCGTTCCAGCATCAATTGTTTGTTGCCCAGCGCAATTTCCCGCCCGTCAATATGGGCGACAATGCCGCGTCCGGTGACGGCTGTGAATTGTTCCGGTTCGGCAAGCGATAAATTTTCCGCCTGTGCGGCGCGCACAATGGCTTCGCCGAGCGGATGTTCGCTGCCCCGTTCCGCCGATGCCGCCAGCCGCAGCAATTCGTTTTGCGAGTGATTTGCGCCGGCGAGCACGTCTGTTACCGCCGGTTCGCCCACGGTCACCGTTCCCGTTTTATCGAGCACCACCACTTTCAGGGCGTGCGCCCGTTCCAGTGCGGCGCTGTTTTTGAACAGAATACCTTTTTCCGCGCCTTTTCCCGTGCCGACCATGATAGCGGTGGGGGTTGCCAAACCGAGCGCGCACGGGCAAGCGATGACCAGCACCGCCACCATCCGAATCATCGCCGGGGTAAACCCTGCGCCGACCACAAACCACCATACCAACAGTGTTACCAGCGCAATTGCGATAACCACCGGCACAAAAACCGATGCCACTTGGTCTGCCAGCCGCTGGATGGGGGCTTTGCTGCCCTGTGCCTCTTGCACCAGCCGAATGATTTGCGCCAGTGCGCTTTCTGCGCCGACTTTGGTGGCTTCAATTTTAAGCCGCCCGTTTTTATTCAGCGTCGCGCCGATAACGGTATCGCCCGTTTTTTTGGTGACGGGCATACTTTCGCCGGTAATCATACTTTCATCCACCGCCGATTGTCCGTCCAGCACAATGCCGTCCACCGGAATTTTTTCACCGGGGCGCACGATGACCACATCACCCGCCGTTACTTTCTCGATGGGAATGTCAATTTCCTGCCCGTCGCGCACCACACGGGCGGTTTTAGCGCGCATCCCCATCAGTTTTTTGATGGCGGCGCTGGTTTGCCCTTTGGCGCGAACTTCCAGCAGTTTTCCCAATTTTATCAGGGTGATGATGACCGCGGCGGTTTCAAAATAAACGTGTTCACCGGCGGCGGCGCTGCCGAAAGTCAACATAATGGCGACAACGATACTGTACACATACGCCACCGATGACCCCATTGCCACCAGTACATCCATATTTGCCGAACCGTTGCGCAGGGCATGGTAACTGCCGACATAATAATCCCACGCCACATAAAATTGGACGGGGGTTGCCAGTGCGAACATCACCCAGTTGACCCACGGGGCATACGACCACGCGCCCAAAATGCCAAAATCGCGCGCCATGCTGAGCAACAAGAGCGGCAGGGCAAATGCGACCCCCACCCAAAACTTGCGGGTTTGGTCGGCAATTTCCGCGTCGCGGGCGGCTTGTTCGGCATCTTCCAAATCGCCGTCGGCGGCATCAACCACGCCGTATCCCGCGCGTTCAATGGCGGCAACCATATCGGCGCGGCTGACCAGCCCCGGAATATATTCCACCGTGGCTTTTTCGGTGGCATAATTGACCACCGCCGATTTTATGCCGGGTACTTTTTTATTCAGGGTGCGTTCGACGGTGGCGGCACAATTGGCGCAGGTCATACCGGTGATGGGTAATTCCACTTTGGCGGTTGCCACGCCATACCCCACATCTTCAATTTTGTGGATGATGGCATCCATATTCAGCGCGGTGGGGTCGAAAGTGATGGTGGCTTTTTCAGTGGCATAATTGACCACTGTGTCTGCCACGCCGTCCATCTTTTTTAAATTGCGCTCAATCGTTGCCGAACAATTGGCGCAGTGCATCCCTGTTACGGGGATAGTGAGTTGTTTTTCGGACATCAGACCTCCGGTGGGTAGTTAATTTCTTCCAATAATGCGGCGATGCTGTCCCATGTGGCGGGAGCATCCCACTGTACAGTGACCATTTTGCTGGCTTCTTCGGCTTTTACGCTGGCGATGCCGGGCATTTCACCCACTTCGCGTTCAATGGTCATCACGCAGTGACCGCAGGTAATGTTGGGAACTTTAAAAGTTTTGCTTTCCATGAAAAA
>CAYPNZ010000241.1:0-5232 GCA_964411845.1 uncultured Anaerolineaceae bacterium | reverse complement strand
GATTCCGCGAAAATTCGCCCAGCAGGTGTGTCAGCGATTTGTTGCCGTGTTCCGCCACCGATTTGGCGTTGCGGGCGGCAACATCCACCGGCGGCAGAGAAACATCAATCCGGTCGAGCATTTTGGGCAGCACCGCCAGGGTATGCTCTTGCCAGCCAATCAACTGCGCCAACCCCTCACCCACCGAAATATCCGTTTCCGGCAACGGACGCGCCAAATCGGCATCGGTCAATTGCGAAACGTGCCGGCGCACCAATGCGGCGGCATCTTCCAATGATGACATAAACTGTGCGGTCATATCCATCAGCCACGCTCCCGACTGTTTCACAGTCTGCGCCGTATTATGCCGCATTTTTGGCAGAAAGTCTATTTTTCCCCAATCACCCGATTCCAGATTTCCGTTGCGACCGCCGATTTCGACATCAACGGCAATGTCACCGCCGAACCGTCCGCGCCGAAAAGCGTAACCTGATTTGTGTCTACGGCAAAACCCGCGTCCGAGCGCGAAACATCGTTTGCCACAATCCAATCGAGCCGCTTGCGGGTCAGTTTTTCGCGTGCGTTTTGCTGCACATCGGCAGTTTCCGCCGCAAAACCGACCACTTTTCGGGGAAAACCGTTTTCCGCGCGATATTTTGCCACCCGTTGCAAAATGTCGGGGGTGCGGGTCAGCGCCAGCGTCAGCCCGCCCGCTTTCTTTTTTATTTTCTGTGATGCAATGTTTGCCGGGCGATAATCCGCCACGGCGGCAGCCATCACCAGCACATCCGAACCGGGGATTGCCGCCAGCACGGCATCCGCCATTTCGGCGGCGGTGTTCACCCGTACCGGCGATACCCCCTGCGGCACGGGCAGCGCCGCGGTGGTGATGAGCGTAACTTGCGCGCCCCGGTCGCGGGCGGTTTCTGCCAGTGCGTGCCCCATCTTGCCGCTGGAACGGTTGGTGATATATCGCACCGGGTCGAGCGGTTCGCGGGTGCCGCCGGCAGTGATCACCACCCGCATCCCCACCATATCACCGTTTTTTGCCAGCACTCGGCGGGCGGCATCCACAATCTCTGCCGGTTCAGCCATTCTGCCGCGTCCCATCCTGCCCGATGCAAGCCGTCCCGCGGCGGGACCCACCCGGGTAATGCCCCATTCTGCCAGCGCGGCAATATTTTTGCGGGTGGCGGGGTGTTCCCACATATCGGTTTCCATTGCCGGAGCGATGAGAATCGGTTTATCGGTTGCCAGCGCGATGGCAGTGAGCAGATTGTCGGCTTGCCCGTGTGCCATTTTGGCGATGGTGTTCGCTGTGGCGGGGGCAATCAGCAGCAGGTCGGTGTGATGCGACAATTCAATATGGGGGATATTTTCGGCGGCGGGAATGTCGAAAATATCGGTGAAAACGCGGCGATGGGTGAGCGATTGAAAGGTGAGCGGGGTTATGAATTTTGTGGCACTTTCGGTTAAAACCACGTCTACCCTTGCCCCCGATTGCACCAATCGGCTGGCGATGATTGCACTTTTATAGGCAGCGATGCCGCCGGTAACACCCAAAACGATGCGTTTGTCGCGCAGATTTGTCATCGGAATGTCCTTCGATTTTTCAACTGCCGAAAAGTTTTTGCCACAGCGGCACACCGAGCACCACCCCGCCGACGGCAACCGCCGCAATTGCCAGCAGCATCACAGCGCCGGCGGCGGCATCTTTGGCAATTTTTGCCTGCGGGTGATATGCCGGCGAAACCAAATCTACCAGCGCTTCCACGGCTGTGTTCAGCGTTTCGGCGGCGAAGACCACCCCGATGGTCAGCGCCAATATCGCCCAATTTTGCGCCGAAAGGCGCAGCCAGCCGCCAAGCAGCAATACTGCCAGCGTGATGCCGGTATGGATTTTTGCGTTTCGTTGGGTGCGCAGGGTGTGCCAAATACCCGCAAAGGCAAATCGAAAACTTTGCCAAACCGATTCCGCCTGCATTTTATGCCCCTTCGGTCGGTTTTACGTGCGATAATCCGCACGCCGCCAGAATTTCCGCTTGTTTTTGCCACATTTCCGCTTTTTCTGCGGGGGTGTGATGGTCGTACCCCAGCAGGTGGAGCATTCCGTGAATGGTCAACAGCATCATTTCAGCGGCGGGGGTGTGTCCCATTGCCGCCGCCTGCCGTTGTGCCACCGGTGCGGCAATAATGATGTCGCCCAGATACGGCGTTTCCGCCGGTGCGAAAAAATCGTCGTCTGCGGCGGCGAATGACAGCACATCGGTGGGTGCATCCACGCCGCGAAAACGGCGGTTGAGCGATTGCACGGCTTCGGCAGTGGTGATGACGATGGTTGCGGCGGCGGCAGTGATGTCGCACGCAGCGAGGGTTTGTGTCGCCGCCTCGGTCAACTGTTGTTCGGAAATATCCGATTGAAACGAGTCATCAATTTGGATGGTAATATCGAGCATTTATTCTTTCCGGGCGGTGTATGGTTGGGGTGTTTTTCCCGCGTCGTCCTGTGTTTCCACCGCGGGACCGGAACTCTGCACGGAAAGGGGAAGCGGCGGCAGTGCTTGCCCGCCGTTGCTTTCGTTTTTGGCGTCGCTATCCTGTTTGGGATATTTTATGCGGGGGTGAGACACGCCTTGCAGGGTATCAATAAATGCCAACCGAATTTGTTTCAGGTCGCGCATCGTCAAATCGCAATCATCAAACTGCCCCGAATCGAGGCGATTTTGGATGGTACGGCGCACAATTTCGTCAATTTCCGCGCTGGATTGCGGCTGCATCGAGCGCACGGTGGCTTCGCTGGCATCGGCGAGCATCAAAACCGCCGTTTCTTTCGATTGCGGTTTGGGTCCGGGGTAGGTAAAAGCCGCTTTATCTACTTTCGAGGCATCGCCGCCGGCTTCTTCAATTGCCTGCTGGTAGAAATATCCAACCACGTCCGTGCCGTGATGTTCGGCGATACAGGCTTTGATGACGGTGGGCAGCCGGTATTTTTTTGCCAGTTTCAAGCCGTCGGTTACGTGGCTGATGATGATTTTGGCGCTGGCTTCCGGTTCCAGCGGTTCGTGTAAATTTGCGCCGCCGGGCGGCATATTTTCGGTGAAAAAGTAGGGGCGCATAATTTTTCCCACATCGTGATAATATGCCCCCACCCGGCACAAAAACGCATTGGCGCCGATGCGCTCTGCCGCCTGTTCTGCCAAATTGCTGACCAGCAGGCTGTGATGGTATGTGCCCGGCGCGCGGCGCAACAACTCGGTGAGCAGCGGGTGTGTCGGGCGCGACAGTTCGAGCAGTTGCAGGTAGGTTACCATATCGGTTAGCCCGCCCACCGCGAAGAATATCAGCAGCGCCACCCCTGCGGAAAGTGCTCCGCTCAGCACCCCGCCGCTGAGGCGCAGCAACAAATCGGGAAGTTCAAAATTAGCGGCGATGAGCCGGAAAAGGAGTATCACCGCGATATTGGTTGCCGCGGCATACACCCCCGCCCACAACAGCGCCGTTACTTGCGCCATCCGTTCAATGGTCAGCGCAACCACAAACCCGGTGAAAAAAACATAGGCAAAAAATTCCATCGAGCCGCCGCCGACATACGCTTCAATCAATCCGATGAACACGGTGACCGCCATTGCCAAATGGGCATCAAACAGCGACGCGATAACGAGCGTCAGCGCGGCAACCGGCACGGCATATTGCAACAAAAGATTATCGCTTTCCACCATCCGTGCCGCCGCCGTAAAAGTTAGCAGCAACAGTACCAAAAACGCCAATTGCTGATTGTCTCGCAGTAACGGTGTGTGAAATTTTACCAAATAGAAACCCAAAAAAGCGGTCAGCAGCACTATAATGCTGAATGTGGCGATGATTTTCCACCACTGGTTGTCATTTTGCTGCAACCCCAGCGCCTGTAACGCTTCGATGGTTTCCGGCGTGATGCGTTCGCCCTGCCGCACAACCACTTCGTTCTTTGCCAAAGTGCGCATTACCGGCGCAACGGCATCTCGCGCCGCTTGACGGGCTTTGGCGGTGCGCTCTTCATCCACAAACGTGTTGGGCTGCACCAAATCTTCGGTGATGGCGGTGATAATCGCCGCTTCCGAATCCGGCACATCCGAAGAGATGAGCAAATCCAGCCGGCGGCGTACGCTAATGAGTTGGCTTTCTCGAATTTCGGTGCGCATGGCGTCATCCAGCACCCGCCGAACCTCTTTTTTGGCATCGAGCCACATCGCATCACCAAGGTTGAGAATGTTTGCCGCCTCTTCTCTGGTCAGCGAAATGGGTTGAATTTGAGTTATCCAGTCGAGTTTCTCGGTTGCGCTCAAATAGGGGTCGGCGCGAACGGAATCCAAAAAAGCCAGCACATCATCCGCCAGCGATAATTGGGTGCGTGCCACTTCCGGGTCGGGGCGGCGGTAGATTTCGGAAACCTGATTTTCGGCGCGAGTGCGGGCGGTTTCGGTATCTATGGCGCTTTCGTATGAAATTTTTGCCGGGGAAATAATATCTTGCGGCGCAATATCACCCACACTCAACTGGGCAATATCCCCCGAAAAGAGGCGGGTAACTTGCACTTCCAGTATCGCTGTGGACAGCAAGACGAAAACCAACGCCACCAGCAGTAGTTTGATGATTTCGCGGCGGGAAAAGCGCGCTGTCCCGTTCGCGGCGGAACGGGTCAATTGTAACGACATATGCGCCCCTTTGTCAGTTTAACAGCCCGCGCACAATTTGGCTGATGCGTTTCCCGTCGGCGACGCCTTTCAATTCCTGCGAAAGTTGTTTCATCACTTGCCCCATTCCTTTCATATCGGAAACGCCCAATTCGGCAATGACCGCCCGGGCACGCGCCGTGATTTCTTCGTCGGAAAGTTGCGCGGGCAGATAGGCTTCGATGATTTCCAACTCGGCTTGTTCTGCCGCCACCAAGTCCTGCCGATTGGCTTGTTTGTATTGCTCAATCGAGTCTCGGCGCTGTTTGGCTTGTTTGGCGATAACAGCCAGGGCTTCATCGTCGCTTAACGGATGCCCGGCGTTAATTTCGGCGTTTTTGATGGCGCCGCGCAATAGCCGCACGGTCTCTTTGCGAGTGGTGTCGCCGCTTTTCATCGCTGCTTTCAAATCATTGGTCAATTGTGTTTTGATGTCCATGGTTACTCCAATTCGGTGTTTTGGTGGTGCTGTGCACGGGGTGCGGTTGCAGTATTGCCGTTCGGCAGCAGGTTTTCCAGTGTGCCGACCAACTCATCCCCATTA
>CAYPNZ010000240.1:0-5243 GCA_964411845.1 uncultured Anaerolineaceae bacterium | reverse complement strand
CGCAATACGCAATACGTTTTACGTTTTCACGCTTCAAGTCCAAAGTTCAAGGTTTCAAGTCCAAGGTTCAAAGTTGCAGGGTTGCAGTCAGTGGTCAGTCATCAATGGGTTACGAATTGCGAGTGACAAATGACGAATGACAAATTTACAAATTGTGCAAATCGAAAACAATGCGCAGCGCATGGTCAATATTTGCCATTGCGGCATCGGACAGGGTGCCGCGCACGCGCACCAGCCGTTGGCGGTGGTCAATGGGGCGAGTTTGCAAGCAATCCACCACCGATTTTTTGCTCAGACCGTTTTCGGCGGTGGGCGCAAGCGATACATTGGTGATAATCCGGCTTTTCTTTTCGCTCCATTCCGTGATGGGAGAGACCTGAATCACCGGCACGCGCGCGTTATATACATCATTGGTCACAATCACGCAGGGACGAATTTTGCCCGTTTCCGAACCTTTGACCGGGTTCAAATCAACATCAATCACCATACCACGTTTGAGGGCGGTCATTGGGGCCATCCCTCCGTGGCATGGTCGGTGAGCGCTTGCAAATCAGGGTCATCGTCGTAAATTTCGGCGTATAATGTTGCCGATTCACGCAGCCGTTGCTGTTCGATTTCGTGTTGATAGCGCAATAGCGCCATCCGAACCATCTCCCCTTTGTTTTTAAAACCGTATTTTTTATGCTGTGCCAGAAAATCTGCCAGTGGTTGCGTGAGATTGATTTTCGTTTGCGGCATAAAAACCTCCTTTCCCGCAAATCGGGGTAGTGTTTGGGGTTATTATACCGGGTACAATATTCGGGTCAAAAATTTGCACCCTGAAATACCGCTATTCGCCGTTTGCCACTCGCCACACTTCCACGCCGAGAAACCGCCGGTGGTCGAGCACGGGGTGCGATTCGACAAAATTTTGCCATTCGGGCACGTCGGTATCCAGCGCCCACGCGCTGGCATCGGTGAGCGGTTGAAACGGGTAGTGGGTCGGGCGGCGGGTGTACGGCATCACCATCCACACCCGCGGCGCATCGCCGACGGTCTCCGCCACCGGGTAGATGTCCAGATTGAAAGTTGCCAGCCGCCGTGCCGACTGCCCGCGATAATAGTAATCGAAGGGGAGTTCGATGTGCGGCGAACGGAGGACAATCACATCCCCCGATTGTTCGCGTGCGGCGATATACTCCGCCGCGCCCCGCCAATTATCTTTCCAAAATGCCGGCGCGTTCAACAAAAGGGCATGGTTCGCCAACATGACCATCCCCAAAAAAATGATGACCACGCTTGCCCGGCGGGGCAGGCGCGCGACCCCCGCCGCTATCAGCAGCATCAGCGCGGGGATGGTGAAAGAGAGATAGCGGTCGGCGTAAAATGACCGCTGCTGCGACACTGCCCACACCAGCACCACCGGCGCGAATCCCCACAGTGACAGCAGCAGCACGGCGGGCGACGGACGTTTCCATGCCAGCCCCAGCCCGATTGCCGCCAGCGCCAGCGCGGGGAGCGCCGCCCACCACAGCGACGGCTCGAACCCGGTGACCATATTCCACACCGAAAAAAGCATATCGGCGGGCGCAGGGCGCACCAAAAACGCAATGCCGAAACTTTTGACGGGGCGCAGGGCGGTGGCGATGAGCCACGGCAGCAGCACCAGCCCGGCGGCAAATTGGGTGAGTGTCCACGGGACGAGCGCGCGCGGATGTTTTTTCAGCCGCAGTGCCAGATAGAAAAATTGCACGGCGGGAATCAGCAGCCCGAAATAGTGGGTGGTGATGAGCAGGGTGGCGGTGAGCCACAATCCGAGCCGGTATTTTCGGTGCGGACGGTGCAGCGTTTGCCAAAAAAACCAGAAATTGAGCGTTGCCAGCAGGCTGAACAGACTGTACATGCGCGCTTCTTGCGCCAGCCAAATGTGGATGGGGTTGACTGCCAGCAGGAATGCCGCCGCCAGCCCGACCCGTCGCCCGAACAGTGTTTTGCCGAGCAGAAAGATTGCCGCCACGCCCAAAATGCTCAACACGGCGGTGATGAATCGCGCCCCGAATTCCGTTGTGCCGAACAGCGCCAGCGCGCCTTTGAACAGCACATAAAAAAAAGGCGGGTGCACGCCATCGCTGAGGATGGCTTTCAGCAGAAACGGGAGCGGTTTGCTGCTCACCGCCAAACTGAAACCTTCATCAAAGGCAATGCTCTGCCGCGCCAAAATGGGCAATCGCAGCGCCGTGGCGAGAAGCAGGATTGCGGTTGGTTTCAGTTTAAAGTTCAAAGTTTCAGGTTCAAAGTTCAAGGTTTCAAGTCTAAAGTTCAAGGTTTCAAGGTTTCAAGTCACATTTCACGCAATACGCAATACGTTTTACGCATCACGTTTCAAGTTCAAAGTTCAAGGTTTCAAGTTACGTTTCACGCAATACGTTTTACGTTTTCACGTCACTTGTCACTTGAATCGGTATTTCACCAGCCACCAAATGGCAATCAGCCCGTCGTACCAGCGAATTTTTTTCCCTTCGTCCCACAGGCGGGGATGGTATGAGATGGGCACTTCGCGGATGTGCCAGCCGCGCCGCAGGGCTTTCGCCGTGACCTCCGGGCAAAACTCGAAGCCGGTGCTTTCCACGCCGATTTCGCGCAGGGCATCGGTGCGGAAAACTTTATAGCAGGTCGCTTCATCGGTGATGCGCGAGCCGTACAGCAAATTGGTCACCCAGCTGAGCAGCCGTCCGCCCCAATAAAAACTGAAACTGCTGCGCGGATTGCGCCGCAAATTCCGCGAGCCGTACACCACCCGCCGGTCGGGCGAATCGAATGCCGCCACCAACTTGTGATAATCTTGCGGGTCGTATTCCAAATCTGCGTCTTGAATGATGACCAAATCGCCGGTGGCGTGCGCCAGTCCGGTGGCAATTGCCGCGCCTTTGCCCCGATTTTCGGGGTGGTGGATGATGGTCATCCCCGCGCGCGGCTCGGTTTCCCAGCGGTGCAGAATATCCACCGTGCCGTCGGTGGAGCCGTCATCCACCAGAATCAGTTCCTTCGGGAGTGAAACGGTTTCAACCCGATTGACCAATTCTTCCAGCGTGGCTTCTTCATTATAAATTGGGATGATGACGGACAGTTTCATAAGATTTCCCATCCACCGTAATTTTGGTGGCGATACAATCAGTAATGTATAATGATGATAAACATAAATGCAACATACGTCAACCTATTTTTAAAAAGGATGCTTCCCCACAGTGAAAATGTTTGAGAAACTTTGGCGTGCCATACAAAATATCGTTGAGATAATAGCAAATAATCATCGTATTGGTTGGCTGGTGTTGGCGATTGTGGCGTTTGTGCCATTTCTCGGTATTGGTTTCGGGCACGATTTTATTATGCACTATTGGCGGCGCACGCTTACCGGCGTTTATGGCGAATCCACGTGGTTGCCATATTATGGCTACTGGCTCATCATGCCATTTACCCTTTTTTCGCCAAAGGTGGGGTTGGCACTGTGGAATCTCGTCAACGCGGTAGGGTTGGCACTGCTGTGCCGTCGCTGGAAAACAAACCCATTGTTCATCGCATTGCTTTTCCCCGTTTGGTACAGTTTTGGCAATGGGCAGATGGCCGGCATTATCGCCGGTGGGGTGTGGCTTGCGCTCGCGTCAAATCCACTGATTGCCGGGCTAGGACTGGTGATTTTGAGCATCAAACCGCAAATCGGTATGCTCATTGCGCTGTTTATTTTGTTACGCCGCTTCCATTGGAAATTGCTGGTCGTTCCTGCGGTCGTGTTCGGATTATCGCTCATCCAGTGGGGATGGTGGCTGCCCGAATGGCTCAATTCGGTAGTTGTGAACAGCAATGGGTTGCGCGGCACGGCATGGAATGCGACCGCATTTCCGTGGGGGCTTGCAATTTTGCCTTTGCTGTGGATATATCGCAACAACCCCAGGGTGTGGCTCGCGGCAACCCCGCTGATAGCGCCGTATTTCGCCATTTATTCGCTGGCATTACCGCTGGCTGTGGGCACGACCGGCTGGTTGTGGGCGCTCACATGGGTGGTGTCACTCATTTATGTGGTGGGGGGATATACTCCGCTGTGGTCGCTGGTTTCACTCGGTTTGGTGTGGGTGGCGGCACGTTCCGGCTATTCCGGCGAGGAAAAAACCACCCACGGCGTGTCCGCATCGCCATAGCGTTCCACCCACCCACTCGCTGCCAACGTCCGCCCCAGCGGCGAGCCGGATTCCAGCACTGCCAGCCGAATATCATACCGGCGGAACACATCTTCCCAGCCGTCGCCGTTCATTGCTCGCAGATATTGTCGCAAAAATGCGTCATCGTACAAATCCGTGCGCCCGTCCACAAAAACGGGAACATCGGGATACAGCCGGTACAGCAGATAGCCGCCGATATTGTAACTGTTGAACATATTTCCGGCGGGAGGATTTTCTTGAATGAACGTTGCCGCATCGGCGGGGAAACGCGCGCGCTCGGCGGCGGCGATGGCGGCGGGCGACAGCACGGTGACTGCTTGCCCGACTGTCGCCAGCAGGAGTAAACCCGGCAAAACCCAATTTACGGCAGCCATTTTGCTTGATACCGGTTTGGGGTGGGCGAAAGGTAATGAGCCGAAGTGACTTTCGAGCGCGGCGGTGCCGTATCGCGCCAACAGCGGCACCGATACCACTGCGAAAATGGCGACATTCCGCACGGCAAACAGACTGAGCGTCAGCCAACCGCCGAAAAGCGCCAAATCCGTCCAATCCATCCGTTTACCGCTGCGGGCAATCGCGGCGATGAGCACCAGCACCAGCAGCAGAAAAACCTGCACAATCGGCATATGAAAATCTGGGCTTTGCCATTCGGCGATGAACGCTCGCAGTGCGCCGATGCCCACCGTGCGGAACGGATACAGCCACATCTGCCAGCCGTTGGGGTTCAGCGGCACCACCAGCAACGACACGCCGAGGGCGACCGGCAATTTCTTCACCCCACTGACCGCTGACGGCTGACCGCTGACCGCATTGACCCCTTCTCCCACTGCATACATTACCAACAAAATAAACCCGATGGCGAACCCCCCATGCACGTTGACCCACAGCAGCATCAGCGCGGGAAACGCGGGCAACAGCGATTTGCCGCGCCGCCGGAAATTTTCCAGCAGCATCAGCGCGATGGCAGTGAACAGAAACGAGAGCATCTGCGGGCGCACTGTCCAGATGATGGAGGACGCGGTCGCTGCCAAAATGACGGCGAAGGCTTTG
>CAYPNZ010000239.1:0-5274 GCA_964411845.1 uncultured Anaerolineaceae bacterium | reverse complement strand
ACCCGCACGGATACCCGTGCACTCCGAGACAAATTCAAACGCAGGGCTACCGTTTGTTCCTCTTCCGGCATACCGGGGGTAAATGTTTCGCCGTCGGTGGTGAGCAACAGCGATACCGGACGGGTGAAAGCGTATCCCAGCAGCAGCAATAGCGGCAGCATCACCAAAATCGGCGTTGCCAGCGAGGATAACGGCGGCAACCGGTCGAGAAAACGCTCCATTTGGTTTTGTGCCACGGGACTTTCAAAGGTGATGCGGCGGCTGATTTTGGTGATATTCCCCGCCACATCGCGGGTTTCCACGTTGATAACGTTTCGCCCGTTGGTAAGGTTCAGTTTGGTTTGAAATTCGCCCAGCGGGCTGACCGATACCAGTTGGTTATTCACCCGCACAATCGAACCGGGGTCGGTACGCCCGGAAAGTTGCAATTGTGCCTGCTGGAAGGTTGCCCCATCGGCAATATTCAAATCGAGTTGCGGCGGGGCGGTTTTTAAATGCACCACCTGCTCTAAAGCGGTGGTGTTGCCCACGTCATCGGTGGCTTCCACGCGGACGGTATTGTCCCCTTCGCGCAAAATAATTTCACGGTTGAAAGTGCCGTCTTCTTGCACGGCAGCCGGTTGTTTGTTCACCAGCACTTCGGTGGCATTCGGGGCGACACCCGTTACTTCCAGCACTTTTTTGTTCAACCACTGGTCATTCACCGGCGAAAGAATGGTCAATTCCGGCGGGCGGGTAACCAGCGTAACATTATGGCTGATATGCGCCGTATTGCCGGCGGCATCGCTGGCAAAAATTTCCAAAATGTTGGTGCCCTCGGTGAGTTGACGATTGATTTTAAAATATCCCTGCGCATCCACGGGGATAGTTTGTGCATTTCCCGCCTGATACACCGTTGCGCCCGGTTCCGTTACCCCTTCCAGCGTGATACCGGGCGAAGCCACCCGGGTGATGTCATCGAGGTTTGTCAATTGCAACGGCGGCGGCTGGGTATCCACGGTAACAATTTTCCGCGCTACCGCCGTCCGAGAAACGCCTTTCCCGCTCACTTCGATGGTGTATTTTCCGTCGGCAACCACCGCGCCGGTGTCGTCCAGCCCGTCCCACACCGCCACATACTGCCCGGCAGGCTGCATACCCGCCGGACGCAATTGGCGCACGGGCACATCGTTTTGGTTGAAAACGGTTATGCCGATTTCCGCATCTTCCGACAGCGAATAACTGATGTTTACCGTATCTTGGGCGCGGTCATAATTGGGTGAAATAACTTCCGGCAATACCGACAGCGTCAATTTCGGCACACGGAAATAATCGCCCAAAAAGGTAACGCCCAGCAGCAACAACGCCAAGCCCATCCCCAAAAATGTCGCAAATTGACCAAAAGTGAAGCGACCGGCGGTGGTTGGGCGCTGACGGCGGGTATTTATGCGGTTGGTGCGATTTTTAGCATACCGGCGCATAATCTCTCGCGATGAGCGTGAATCAATCCAGTTCCAAAAGTATCAAATCGTTATTTTCCTGCGGTGGTTCCCAAGCCGGTAAATTCGGCACGGGGAGGGGCGCACTGCCCGCCGCCGCATTCGATTTTTGGGGTTTTTCCGGTCGCAAAAGCCGTTTAAGGCGGGGTAACGTGCGTTTTTTTCGGGGCGCAGGCGCCAGCGGCAAATCCAAAAAGCGGCGTGTCACATCAAAACTACCGGCAATGACCACCCCGATGGTCATGGTGACGAAAACCTGTTCCCACGGAAAAACCTGCGGGGCAACTTCCGGCAACCACAGCGACAGCAGAAAATGTCCGGCGGTTAGCGCGATGCCGCCCAGCGCCGCCGCAAAAATAGTGAGCCACGGATAAAAGCGACGGTGCAGCCACGTGCTGTCGCTTAAAATGCCAACCAGTGCCGCCACCGATGCCCACAGCACAATTTGCATCAAATGGTAGAGCAACACTGTGGAATCGGGCGCGAAGGGTTGCAGCAATTTGTTCAACGTGTCAATGGCGGGCAGCCCGTGAAATCGCTGCGCCATTGCCGCCGCCGTCGGTGTTTTTCCCGCCAGCAGCAACCAGTCAATATTCATCCCGGACATACCGCCCAGCACTTTTCCCCACAATGCCGCCAGCCCGGCAATCCAAAAGCCGTTCAGCGCACCCCACCACAGTCCGGCTAAAATGGGCACCACCCAATGAAGTTGATATTTTGCCAGCAACGGCACGGCTGCAATCAGCACCGTTGCGCCCAAATAGTGGCTCAATGGTCGTTGCAGCAATATGGTTACCGCAAAAAAAATCACCGCCAGATAAATTGAAAAGGTGTACAGCGGATACAGCACCACTGCCACCGCCGCCAAATACGCCGGCAGCGGATAGCGCAATCCCAGCAATACAACCACCGCCACCAGCACCGGCGACCAACTTGACGGATAAACGGGAATGTTGAGCAGCACCACTGCCACCAACGCCCCCAACAACCCGGCGATGATAGCCGTTTCAACAGCCGATTGGTATCGTTTAAAAAGACGATGCGCCGATTGTGGTATCAACATCGTGCATCACACTCCTTTTTAGCCCAACTCAATTTGACGAATGCCCGTCCGACCGTTTGTGCCGGTTAAAAACGGTTCTGCCTGCGATGCCGGGCGGGCGTGACTGCGCCCCCACTGACGCAAACGGGTAATTTCTTTTTCCATCGTCTGCGACAGCGGCACTGTGGCTTGAATGCTGTGCAACAAATCTTCGGTGGTCAATTCTCGGTCTTCTTCAAAAGCATCATACAGCCCGGCAATAACCACCTGTTCAATTTCCGCCCCGCTGAATCCTTCGGTGCTCAGTGCCAATTTGTTCAAATCGAATGCCAGCGGGTCGCGCCCGCGTCCGGCTAAATGAATGGCGAAAATTTCGCGGCGTTCCTGCACCTGCGGCAAATCAACGAAAAATATTTCGTCGAAACGCCCTTTGCGCAGCATCTCCGGCGGCAGTTTGCTCACATCGTTGGCGGTGGCAATTACAAATACCGGCGATTGTTTTTCCTGCATCCACGTTAAAATACTGGCGAAAATTCGGGCGGTTGTGCCCGCATCCGATTGATGGGAACTGGCAACGCCCCCCAGCCCTTTTTCAATTTCATCAATCCACAGCACGCATGGCGCCACACTTTCCGCCAGCCGCAGCGCCCCGCGAATATTGCTTTCCGATGAGCCGACCAATTCACTGAACACGCGCCCCAAATCAAGCCGCAGCAACGGCAAATGCCACTGACTGGCAACCGCTTTTGCCAGCAAACTTTTGCCCGCCCCCTGCACACCTAGCAGCAATAGCCCTTTCGGTTCGGGCAAGCCGAAGCGACGGGCTTTTTCTGAAAAGGCGCGGCTTCGTTTGCGCAGCCAGTTTTTCAGCAATTTCATGCCGCCCACATTTGAGAAATCTTCTACCGATTGGAAATATTCCAGCGCGCGGGCGCGGCGAATGAGTTGTTCTTTTTCGGAAATGATAACATCCACATCCAAAGCGTGGTGCATTACCAAACTTTTGGCAAAAACATTTTCGGCTTCAGTGCAGGTTAGCCCGCGCGCCGCATTCAAAATGGCTTCGCGGTCTTGCTGCGATAACTCAAGCCGCATGCCGGAAATTTCTCGCGCCGAGCGGATGACCCGTTCCAGCGATTGCGCCAACTCGTCCAGTGTGGGCAAACTGTAATCCAGCACGGTGATGTCTTTTTCCAATTCCGGCGGATATTCCACCACCGGGGCGAGAATCACCACGGTTTTGCGGCTTTCTTTCAATTGGTTGATGATGTCGCGCAACTTGCGCACCGTAACGATATGTTCCGGTCCCGCCTGCGGCGTGAGCAACACGTGAAAATCTTTCAGCACAAAAATTGCCGATTCCTGCGATTGGCTGATGGCATCCAGCGCGTTGAGCGGGTTGCGCGTGCCGGGGTCAATGGCGGTATGCGGGGCATCCACATGGACGATGCCGTTGGTCAGCGTCCACAGGTACAGTTGTTTGCGCCGGTTCGCCGCCACCTGCCGCAAAATATCCTCGATGCGGCGTTCTTCCCACGAAACGATGTACAGCAACGGATATTTCGCCCGCGTGAGGATATTCAGTTCTTCCACCTGCGTCAAACTTGACATATTATTTCCCTGTAATGAATATAACATAATCATAATTTATTGTCAATTAAACCCAAGGTGACATAACAGTTTTTGCGCCATCCGCTGCTCATTTTGCCCATTCACCCGAAACCTGTAAAATGCAAATTTAAACTATTCCACTGGAGAAATTTCTATGAAAGCAGAAATTGTTTTAACCGGAACCGAGTTGCTATTGGGCGAAATTGTAGACACCAACTCGGTGAAAATTGCCCGAATGCTGCGCGAAATCGGGCTGAATTTACACTATAAATCCACGGTCGGCGATAATGAAGACCGCATTGCCGAGGTGCTGCGGCACGCGCTGACCCGTGTGGATTTTGTTATCGTGTCGGGGGGGCTGGGACCCACCGTGGATGATGTGACCCGGCAGGGCGCTGCCAAAGCCACCGACCGCAAATTGGTTTACAGCCCCGAATTGGAAGCACAAATTGCCGCACGATTCGCCAAGTTTGGGCGCACGATGGGCGAGAATAACAAGCGGCAGGCGTGGCTGCCGGAAGGCGCCATCCCCATCGAAAACCCGGTGGGCACTGCGCCGTCTTTCATCGTGGAAACCGAGCGCGGCAGCATCATTTGCCTGCCCGGCGTCCCCCGCGAATTGGAATATTTGATGGAACACGCGGTTATTCCGTATTTAAAAGAGAAAGTCGGCGCCCGTCAACTCATTAAAGCGCGTATTTTGCACACCTGCGGCATCGGCGAAAGCAACATTGACCGCGAAATTGACGATTTGATGCGCCTGCACAACCCCACAGTTGGGCTGGCGGCGCATATCGGGGTGGTGGATGTGCGCATTACCGCCAAAGCCGCCACCGAAGCGGAAGCGGATGCACTCATTGCGCCGGTGGAAGCGGAAATTCGGCGGCGGTTGGGGAATTTAATTTTCGGGGTAGACGGGAAAACGCTGGCGGGGGTTATCGGCGAAGAAATGCAAAACCGGCATTTGCGGCTGGCAATGGTAGACACCGTGTTGAACGGCGGGTCGGCGCAGGCATTGGCAATGGGCGGTTATGCGAATATCATCGCCGAGCAAAAACCGTTTGCCGATACCAAAACCGCCATCGAGGCACTGGGCGCAACGGGCGATACCCCCGAAGCCCAAGCGCTGGCGGTGGCACAGCG
>CAYPNZ010000238.1:3788-5282 GCA_964411845.1 uncultured Anaerolineaceae bacterium | reverse complement strand
ATGTGGACGAAAACGGTGTGCCGGTTTCCGGTACGGCAGATGTGGCAGGTGTCAGCACGGGTGTGGTGACCGTCACCGTCGGTACCGAACCCACCGGCGACGACGTAAACAACATTGACCCGACCACCCCCGATGCCAGCAGCAACCTCACGGTAGACTTCGGCTTCTATCCGGCGAATGCAGGCATCACAGTGGTAAAAACCGTGGAAACATCGCCCAACGTACACAACGCCACGGTACGCTACACCGTCACCGTGACCAACAGCGGGCAAATCCCGCTCTTCCCGGTGGTGCTCACCGATACCCTGCCCGCCGAACTGACATTCGTCTCCGGCACGGGTTCTCCCACCGACCCCGATACCGTCAGCGGACAAACGTTGGTGTGGGACAATATCGTCACCACCCCGCTGCTGCCGGGGCAGGGCACGCAAGTCGGCTTTGATGCACAGATTACCGCAGGCTACACCGGTACGTTCATCAACGTGGTTACCGGCACGGGCGTTTACACCGGCGGCACCGTCACCGATGACAGTTCCGTGCCCATCGAAGTGCGCGACCCGGCGGTGGATTTGATGAAAAACGTCGTGCCGCCCGGTGCGGTCAACGGGGTGATAACCTACACCATCACCGTATCGAATGTGGGTCCCAGCGTGCTGGATGTCGTGCCGCTCTTCGACTTTTATGACCCGACCTACCTGAGTTTCACGGCTGCCACACCGTCCGAAGACTATCGCGCCCCCGGCGAAATTCGCTGGAACGACCTCACCCAATCCTTCGGCAGAAATCTGGCACCGGGTGAACAGTTTGTCATCACCACCACATTCGGCGTCATCCGCGAAATCACCCAAACGGTGAACCGCGCGGTGGTCAGCGGCACAACCGATATTTACATCAACCCGGCGCCGCCCATCACCGATACGGCAACCATCACCAACACCCCCACCGCCGTTGACCTGCTGTACTTTACCGGCGAGCAGGTGGGCAGCGCTGCCCAACTCAGTTGGAAAACCGCCAGCGAAACCGACAACTATGCCTTCTATCTCTACCGTGCGGAAAGTGCCAACCGCGATGAAGCCGTGGAAATCAGCGGCGGCATTCCCGCCAAAGGTGTCGGCGGCGCAGGCGCAGAATACGCCTTCACCGATGATACCGTCAGCGCGGGCATCACGTACCATTACTGGCTGGTTGATATGGATACCGCCGGCGCACTTACGTGGCATCCGCCCCTCGAACTCACCATCACTGCCGCGGGCGGCATCGGTGCAGACTTTACCAACTTGATATACCTGCCGCTGATTATGAAATAGACTCGTGAAGCGTAAAGCGTGAAAACGTGATGCGTTTTACGCAATACGCCTTCACGAATCACGAATCACCCACGTGCGCCGAAAGCCGCGTGGGTGGTTTTTTGTCTGCGGAGAATAATGCTATAATTTCTTGCTGACCGCTGACCGCTGACCGCTGATTAAGGAGCACCCGGTGACCTTCAACTCT
>CAYPNZ010000238.1:0-3688 GCA_964411845.1 uncultured Anaerolineaceae bacterium | reverse complement strand
GCTGACCGCTGACCGCTGACCGCTGATTAAGGAGCACCCGGTGACCTTCAACTCTGCCGAAGAAAAATACACGTATGTTAACGAAATGTTCGGGCGGATTGCCCGCCGTTACGATTTGATGAACAAAATTATGACCGGCGGGCAAGATGTCCGCTGGCGGAAATTAGTTGTTGCCGCGGCAAACCTGCCGCCGCGCGGTAAACTGCTCGATATTGCCACCGGCACGGGCGACATCGCCTTTGAGGCATTGCGCCGCCAGCCCGATTTGCAACTGGTGGTCGGTGCCGATTTTACCCTGCCGATGATGCGGGTGGGGCAAAAACGCGCCAACGGTCGCCCGGTGCGCTGGAGCGCCGCCGACACCCTGCGCCTGCCTTTCCCCACCGAAAGTTTCGACGCGGTGGTTTCGGGATTTCTGCTGCGAAACGTGGTGGATGTTTCCGCCGCGCTGGCAGACCAAACGCGCGTGTGCCGCACCGGCGGGCGGGTGGTTGTGCTGGAAATTCCCCGCCCCGCCGATACCCTTTTCGGCAAATTTTTCAAATTTTACTTTCACCGAATTGTACCGGTCATCGGCGGCATCATCAGCGGACAGCGCGACGCATACAGTTACCTGCCCGCTTCTGCCGATGCCTTTTTGCGACCGGAGGAATTGAAAACGCGAATGACGGCTGTCGGGCTGAAAAATGTGCGCTACCGGCTGCTGATGTTCGGAACGGTGGCACTGCACGTGGGAGAAAAAGCGTAATGGCAGGCAATTTTGCAAAAGCCGATGAACGCGGCGTGCCGAGTTTGGTATGGCGCGCCGGACAGGAACGGCGGTTGGCAATGATTCGCCGTGCGGCAGGCGCGCGGCTCGATGGCGGGCGGGTGCTGGTGGACGGCTGCGGCATCGGTATGTACAACCGCGCATTGCTTGATTTCACCCCGCACGTTTTCGGGCTGGATGTGGAAGCCGACCGCGTGCGGCAAGCCGCCGAACACGCACCGAATCTGGCGGTGGCGGTGGGAGAATATCTGCCCTATGCCGATGCGCAATTCGATGTGGTGCTCAGCCACGAAGTGATTGAACACGTGCAAAACGACCGTCTGTATGCCGCCGAAATGATTCGCGTGCTGAAACCCGGCGGGCGAGCGATAATCTTTTGTCCCAACCGCTGGTATCCCTTTGAAACGCACGGGCACTACTGGCGCGGCGAATATCATTTCGGCAACACCCCGTTCATCAATTACCTGCCAAACATTTGGCGCAACAAACTTGCGCCGCACGTGCGAGCATACACCGCCACCGGCTTGCGGCGGTTGTTTAACGGGCTGCCCGTGCAGGTAATTTCGCACCGGCAAATTTACCCCGGTTACGATAACGTGGTTCGCCGCGCGCCGAAACCGGGCGCGCTCATTCGGCGGATAACCTATTTTTTGGAAAAAACACCGTTGCAAAAATTGGGGCTGTCACACTGGCTGGTGCTGGAAAAAACGACAAATTGACGGGCAATTGTCGGATAACCGTAGCCTAAAATGGATATTGGCACTTGCCCCAAAATTTACTTTCTGATACCATTTCACGAATCACGAATCACGAATCACGAATCACGAATCACGAATCACAGGTAGTTTATGCAATCGAACCGCAAAGTAATGATTACCCGCCGCCGGCGGGAACGCGCAAAAAAATTTCGCCCCCGATACGGGCTATTTCTGGGCTGGACATTTGGCGGCGCAGCAATTATCACGCTGGCAATTGTCGGCACGTTAATTGCCGGTGTGCTCGGCGCGGCATATTCGGTGTATGCCAGTTTCGCAGCACAACTGCCCGACCCCAGCGCCATCGAAACCGAGCAGGAAAATTTTGAAACCACAAAATTGTACGACCGTACCGGCAAAGTGGTGCTGTATGAATTGTTCGACCCGCGTTTGGGTGACCGGTCGTATGTAACCATTGACCAAATTCCGCAGGCTTGCCGCGATTCGGTGGTGGCGCTGGAAGATAAAACATTTTACACCAACCCCGGTTTCGATGTTCAAGGGCTGGCGCGGGCTTTTGTCAGCAATTTGCAGGGGGGACCGATTCAAGGCGGCAGTTCCATTACCCAGCAGCTCATCAAAAACATCATCATTGATGAAAAAGAGCGCGCCCAAAAATCGTACACCCGCAAATTGAAAGAATTGATTCTATCCACCGAAATTACCCGCCGTTATGAAAAAGACCAAATTTTGGAATGGTATTTTAACACCAACTATTACGGCAACTTGGCTTACGGCATCGAAGCGGCGGCGCAGGTGTATTTCCACAAAACCGTCAGCGACCTTTCGCTGGCGGAATGCACCATGCTCACGCCCATTCCGCAGTTTCCCGCGTTGAATCCGCTGGATAATTTTGAGCAAGCCAAAAAACGGCAGGGCATTGCCCTTGACCGTTTGGAGGAAGAGGGTTTCATCACCAAAGCCGAAGCAGAAGCCGCTTTTGCCCAAAAACTCGATGTGAAGCCCGTTCAGCAGCGGTTTGATATTGTCGCTCCGCATTTTGCCGTTTACGCCCGCGACCAACTGCTGAAAATGTTCGACCCGCGCACGGTTTATCGCGGCGGGTTAAAGGTTATCACCACCGTTGATTTGGATTTGAACCAAAAAGCGCAGGAAATTGCCAAACAGCATGTGCAGGAATTGCAGGAAGGCGGGCACAACGCCAGCAATGCTTGCGTGGTTGCCATTCGCCCCAAAACCGGCGAAATTCTGGCGATGGTTGGCAGTGTTAATTATTGGGATACCGAAAACGATGGCAATGTGAATGTTTGCACCGCCGACCCCGGTCGGCAGCCCGGTTCATCGTTCAAACCCTTCAATTATATGACCGCCCTGCAAAAAGGTGTGGCTACCGCCGCCACAATGATTATGGATGTGCGGCAGGCATTCCCCGACCCGCCCAACCCGCCGTATGTTCCCGAAAATTACGACCTGAAATATCACGGTCCGGTCAGTTTGCGCAATGCGTTTGCGCGTAGTTATAACATTCCCGCCGTGTGGGTGATGCAGAAATCGGGGGTGAAAGACGTTATTCGCAACGCACACAAAATGGGCATCACCACGCTGGATGAAGATTATTACGGCTTGGCGCTCACCCTCGGCGGCGGCGAAGTGAAGCCGCTGGATATGGCGTATGCGTTCAGCGTTTTCGCCAACAACGGGGTGATGGCGGGCAAACCCGTGCCGGCGCAGGATATTCGCCCCGGTTACCGCAAACTCGACCCGGTGGCAATTTTGCGGGTGGAAGATGCCGAAGGGAAAATTCTGTATGAATATACCCAACCCACCACCGAACAAATCATCAGCCCGGCGCTGGCGTATCTGATAACCAGCATTTTAACCGACAACAATGCCCGCGCCCCCGCCTTTGGCGCACACAGTTCATTGGTGCTGGATGACCGTCCCGTGGCGGCAAAAACCGGCACCACCAACAACTTCCGCGACAACTGGACATTGGGATACACCCCTCAATTGGCGGTCGGCGTGTGGGTGGGCAATAACGATAACACCCCGATGAAAGATGTAACCGGCTTGTCCGGCGCGGGACCCATTTGGCACGATGTGATGGAATACTACCACCGCGACAAGCCGGTGGAAACGTGGCTGCGTCCGCCGGGGCTGGTGGATGTCACTGTGGATGTGGTTTCTGGGTCGCCGCCCACCG
>CAYPNZ010000237.1:0-5301 GCA_964411845.1 uncultured Anaerolineaceae bacterium | reverse complement strand
CTTGGACTTTGGACTTGAAACGTAAAACGTATTGCGTAAAACGTAATAACCTGCAACCCTGAACCTTGAACCTTGAACTTGAAACCTTAAACTTTGAACTTTGAACCTGAAACTTTGAACTTGAAACCTAAAACCGGTACAGCAGCAGCGGAATTTCCATCTCTTGCGGCGATAGTCCGCCGTGATGCCCCCGAAACTTCATTTCAAACCGGTCTTTTTCATACCACCATACGGTTTGATTTTCATACGGCAAAATAACCAAATTTCCCACCCGCGCCAAAAATGTGCGCGATGGCGGCGCAGCGCCGAAATACCCGGCGGCAATCAAATCGGCGGTTTTGACCACATCCGCCACACCCGATAACCCTTTCTGCAAAAATGCGCGGGCTTCATCCAGCAAATCTTCTTTGATGTGCAAAAACATATCGCGCGGCGAACCGGCGGGAACCAACAACTCGTTGCCGCCATTCCGTTTGATGAATCGTTCGATGCCGGCAAAACGGGGGTCGCGGTTCAAATAGACGGTCGTTTCGGGGTTAACCGCCATTTGTCCGTGGTCAGCCGTCACCATCAGCAGCGTATTTCGGCTTTTGCCTGCCAACGGTGCGGCAAACAATCGTTCCAGCGCCGTAAAAAAAGTGTCAATTTCGGCGGCAACCTGCGGAGAATCGGGACCGTATTCGTGGCACACCGAATCAATCTGCGGGAAATACATAAAAAAGTAACTCGGCGCGGCGGCATTTTCAATCAGTGCACGCATATTCACCAACGCTTCGGAAAACGTGCCATACGGGTGTACCTTCGCCCCGCGAAAAACCACGTCGGAAAAGGTTGAGGGGGTGTATGCCCGATATTGAAAAATGTGCGATTCAACGCCTTGCGCGTTCAAATCGAAATAGATGGTTTGCGCGGGTAAAATTGTCCGCGGGTCAATACCGGTGGGCAGCAGCGTGTCGCGTTCTTTGGTTCCGTAAAATGAAAAGAGAAGCGGCGTAATAATGGCATCAAGTTTCGGCTCGTAATATTGCCATTCGTACACCCCGCTCTGCGCCGGGGGCAAGCCGGTGTGAATGGCGGTAACGTGCGCGGCGGTGGTGGATGGAAATTGCGCGGTGAGTTTCAAGGCAACGCCGGGTGCATCGGCGGCAAAACGGCGCAAAAACGGATACTCGGCGCGGTGACGGTTGAAAAACGACCAGCCGAACGCATCCACAAAAAGCAAAACAACCGTATCGTACCGGCGCAAAAAGTCAGCGGGGATGGTAGTCAGCGGCGGGGCGGCATCGGTATTCCCCAGCAGATATTTGACGGTTGCCGGAATATCGGCAAAACAGCGTTCATTGTATTTCGGTTTGATAAATTTTGGGTTCAACACACTTTTCTCCTTTAAAATGTACCGAGATGATACCGATGCTCACCGGCATTGGCAAAAACGGAAATTTGTTTCACAAATGCGCAGCCGTTATGAAACCTCAAAAATTGCAGTTGACGCAAATGAACATTCAGGTTAAAATATACATTGAGTTTCAAAGATACAAACTTTTTATCCGCTTCACCAAAGAAAGGTGAGAACATACAATAAAGCCGACAAATACCAAGTGTGTTTTCGTTGCTTTTTTGCGTGTTTTAAATGTCACGTTGTAAAGTGGAAAGGAGGCTGCCACAAGTAAAAGTTTCTCCGATACATTGACCCAATTCCATTTAATTTTCTGAAAAAACCGATTTACAAAGGAGGTATTTTTATGAAAAAGCTGTTTGCATTAACCCTGATTGCGGTTTTGCTGCTGACAATCGTCCCGATGACCGCTCTGGCTCAGGGACCCGAATGTCAGGATGTGGTGACCATCCAAAAAGATGACTGGCTGAGTAAACTGGCAGACAAATATTTCGGCGATATTTTTGCGTGGCCCGCCATTATGGCAGTCCACAACCAAGCCGCCGAAGCCAACCCCGACAAATTCCCCAATAAAATTATCAACGCCGACGTGATTGAAGTGGGTTGGAGCATCTGCATCCCCACCGCGGAAGAAGCCGACGCCTTCCTTGCCAAATACGACCCCAGCAAACCGGAAATGTTGTACGCCAGCGGTGAATCGGGTCAGTTGGTGGTTGGCAGTTGGTGGACAGCCGGTGGAGAGGCTGACGGTCTTGCCGCGATGTTCGACATTTACAGAAAACTCTACCCCGGTGTGGAAATTGTAAACGCAACCGTTGCCGGCGGCGCGGGCACCAACTTTAAAGCCGTGCTGGCAACTCGTCTCATCGGCGGCGACCCACCCGATACCTTCCAATTGCATGCCGGTTTGGAAGTTGCCACCTACAGCCCCGAACAATATCTGCGCCCCGTGGATGACATTTACGCATCCGAAGGCTTGAACGATATTTTCCCGCCCGACTTGCTGGCACTGTTGAAATACAAAGACCATTTCTGGGGCGTTCCCGCCAACATTCACCGCTCGAATGTGCTGTGGTACAACAAATCGGTATTTGAAGCCAACGGTTTAACCCCGCCCACCAATTACGATGAATTTGTAACCGTGGCAGACAAACTGAAAGCCGCCGGCATCCAACCGTTTGTTATCGGCACCAAAGGCGGCTGGGAAGCCGGGCACGTATTTGAAAGCGTACTGCTGGCGAAACTCGGTCCCGAGGGCTACAAAGGCTTGTGGAACGGCACCACCGATTGGATGGACCCGAAAGTTACCGACGCACTGGAAACCTTCAAAATGATGATGACCTATGCCAACCCCGACCACCCGGCAATGACATGGGACGGCGCGGGTGAATACCTCATCAGCGGCAAAGGCGGCATGATGATTATGGGCGACTGGACTGACGGCTGGTTCACCTCCAAAGGCTTTACCAATTACGGTTGGGCGCCGTCACCCGGCACGCAAGGCACATTCATCGCCCTGTCCGACAGTTTTGCCCTGCCGAAAGATGCACCGGATATGGACAACGCCATCAACTGGCTGAAAGTTGTCGGTTCAAAAGAAGGACAAGAAGCCTTCAACCCGAAAAAAGGCTCGATTTGCGCCCGCACCGACTGCGACCCCAGCCTGTTCAACGAATACTTGCAATCAGCCATGGTTGACTGGAGCCAAGACAATATTGTACCGAGTGTGGTTCACGGCGCAGCGGCTGTTGAAAGTTGGGCAAATGACTACAAAGATGCCATCACCCTGTTTGTAACCTCCGGGGATGTGGCGGGAACGCAGGCACAACTGCAACAAGCATGTGTTGATGCCGGTGTTTGTCAATAATTGTCATTGAACAACAGAAGCGGTTAAAGCAATCGCATCTGAAATAAAAACGGTCAGTCAGCGCATTTCGGTGATGCTGGCTGACCGTTTGCCAGTACGGAGGTAATTATGCGACGTGTGTCGTGGGAACGCATCACTGCCGTTTTGCTTGTTTCCCCTTCGGTGTTAGCCATTGCCATTTTTGTGTATGGGTTCATCGGCTTTACCGGATTTGCTTCATTCACAAAATGGGACAGCCTGCTGCCCGATTTTTCATTGGTGGGGTTTAGCAATTATCAAAAATTATTCGCCAACCAACGTTTTCAAATTGACCTGCGAAACACGGTGGCTTTCACCATACTTTTTCTAATTTCGTGCTTGGTTATCGGCTTCTTTTTGGCATTTCTGCTCGACCAGCGCATCCGCGGCGAAGATTTTTTCCGCAGTATTTATTTGTTCCCGATGGCAATTTCTTTCATTGTAACCGGCGTGGTGTGGCGCTGGTTGCTAAACCCCGGCAGCGACGAGTTGGGCGCTACCGGTATTAACCTGCTGTTTGAAAAAATGGGGCTGGGGTTTTTGAAGTGGGGCTGGTTTACCGACCCGGTGGTGTGGCACATCCCCCCGGACAGCCTGATTGGGCATCTGCTCACCAACATCGGGTTGAGCGGTTTGGCATCAACAAAAGTCGGCATTTCGGCGGGGGTGGTATCGCTGGTGTTGGCGGCAACATGGCAAATGTCGGGTTACACCATGGCGATGTATCTTGCCGGGCTGCGCAGCATCCCGGAAGAACTCCGCGAAGCCGCCCGGGTGGACGGGGCATCGGAATGGCAAATTCTGCGACAAATCATCATCCCGCTGTTAAAACCGATTACCCTCAGCGTGGTTATCATTTTGGGGCACATCTCGCTGAAAATTTATGACTTGGTTGTTTCGATGACCGGTCCCGGCATCGGGTTTTCCACCGATGTGCCGGCATATTATATGTGGGATACAACTTTCCGCAGCAGTCACTTTGCCCGCGGTTCTGCCATTGCTATGATATTGTTGATTATGGTTGCCGTGCTGATTGTGCCGTATCTCATTTGGTCAACCCGAACGGAGGCAGAATTATGAGCAATAAAGTCAGTGGCGCAACCTATGTTCCGCGTTGGCAACGGGCAATATTGTATTTTATTTTGATATTTTTTGCGCTGTTTTATTTAATGCCCATCTACCTGCTGGTTATTACCAGTTTAAAAAGTTACGCGCAGGTAAGTTTGGCAACAATGTGGCATTTGCCCACCGGTTTCAGTTTAGCCAGTTTTCACGATGCGTGGTTTGGTGTCGGCGGCACACGCGGGTTGGGCGTAAACTTTATGAACAGCGTGTATTTGGCAATTCCCGCCACCATCATTTCCGCCACACTGGGTTCCATTAACGGGTACATTCTCACCAAATGGAAGTTCAAAGGGTCAGACACGCTCTTCCCGCTGCTGCTGTTCGGTATGTTCATTCCGTATCAAAGTATTTTGATTCCGCTGGTGCAGGTTTTGAGCAAAATTCCGTGGTTCGGCGGGCAACATTTGTACGGCACTATCCCCGGGTTGATTTTTGTACATGTGGTATACGGTATTCCCATTACCACCCTGATTTTCCGCAACTATTATGCCGCCATCCCCAACGAATTGGTGGAGGCATCGCGCATTGACGGCGCGAACATTTTCGGGGTGTACCGCTATATTCTCTTCCCGCTGTCGTTGCCCGGTTTTGTGGTGGTGATGATTTGGCAGTTCACTTCGGTGTGGAACGATTTTCTGTTCGCCGTAACGGTAACCAGCAGCCCCGATGTGCAGCCGGTGACGGTAGGATTGAATAATTTGGCAGGCAGTTATATTGTCCAATGGAACGTGCAGATGGCGGGGGCGTTGATGGCGGCACTGCCAACTTTGCTGGTATACATTATTCTGGGACGCTTCTTTATGCGCGGCTTGCTTGCCGGTTCGCTGAAGGGGTAAATTCGGGGTAACTGTTCAAATGAATAGCGCATAAAATGCGATTAGCGCAAAACCAACAA
>CAYPNZ010000236.1:0-5333 GCA_964411845.1 uncultured Anaerolineaceae bacterium | reverse complement strand
GTGACCGCCGTCACCGTCATCGATGCCAAAGGGAATGAAATTACCCTGCAAAAACAGGGCGACAGTTGGGTACTGCCCGATGCGGACGATTATCCGGCGGACGGGGAGCGGGTTTCCAAAATGCTCGATAGTCTTGCTGCCATTAAAACCGACAAACTCATCACCAAAACGCCCGCCAGCCAAAAACGGCTGGAAGTTGCCGCCGACAAATTTCAGCGAAAAGTGGTGCTGACCACCGCCGACGGCACGCAAACCGTCTTCATCGGCACCAGCGCGGGGGCAAAAGCCACCCACGTGCGGCTCGACGGGCAGAACGAAACCTTTTTAACCGATGCCATCACCGCCTGGGATGCACCGGCGCAAGCATCGGGCTGGATAAAACCGACGTTTGTCAGTGTGAATAAAGATGACATCACCGCCGTTACCATCGAAAACGGCAAAGGGACACTGGCGTTCAGCAAAAACAGCGACGGCAATTGGACGCTTGACGGGCTGGGTGCGGATGAAGCATTGGACAGCGGCAAAGTTAATTCGATGCTGTCGCAGGTGAGCAAAATCAATTTGAACGCACCCATCGGCAAAACCGCCGACCCGTCGCTGGGGCTGGACAGCCCGCAAGCCACCGTAACGGTTAACGTGCAGCCCAAATCGGGCGATGCGCAGACCGTCACCCTGAAATTCGGCGCGAAGGATGACAACAACCAATATGCGCTGCAATCGTCAACATCCGACTATTTGGTGCGGGTATCGAGTTTTGTCGGCGATACGTTTGTCGGCAAAACACGCGAAGATTTCATCAAACAACCGCCCACGCCCACCCCGGAAAGTAAATAGCGGGCAGCGGTTGGTTGTCAGTTGTCGGTTGTCAGCAGTCAGCAGCCAGCGGTCAGCGGTCGGCGGTCGGCGGTCGGCGGTCAGCAAAATATCGAATACCGACAACCTTGAACTTTGAACATTGAACTTGAAACCTGAAACCTTGAACTTTGAACTTTGAACCTTAAACCCAAAACTCACCGGGAGGTGATATTATGAAACGTTCAACAATTTTATTAACCTTAGGCGTCGTCATCGTCTTCTTCTTGGCATTAAGTATTGCTTTTGCGGGGGGCATGGTGCTGTCGCCGTACATTACCGGGCACGCCAGCGCCGATACCGTCGCCCCGCAAACGGGCGCGGCAGTTGCACCCGCCACCACCGACGGCAACATTTTGGCACAGTATGAAGATGCGCTGACCAACATTTACGAAACCGCCATTCCTTCGGTGGTGAAAATCACGGTAACGGTAAAAGAACAAATGCCGGTGCAGCAGCAATTCGGCTCGCCGTTCAGCCCGTTTGGTCCGTTCGGTTTTACCCCGCCCCAGCCGCAAGAACGGTTTGCCCACGGCGAAGGCTCCGGTTTTGTGTGGGATACCGAGGGGCACATTGTTACCAATAACCACGTGGTGGAAAATGCCACCGATGTGGAAGTGGAATTTGCCGACGGCACCACCGCACCGGCAAAAGTGGTCAGCACCGACCCCGATGCGGATTTGGCGGTCATCAAAGTTGACCTGCCCGCCGACCAACTGAAACCGCTTCCCCTCGGCGACAGCGACATGCTGAAACCGGGGCAGTTGGCAATTGCGCTGGGTAACCCGTTCGGGCAAGAATTTTCAATGACCAGCGGCATCATCAGCGCAGTGGGGCGCACCATCAAAAGCGGCACCAGCCCCTTCTCCATCCCGGAAGTCATCCAAACCGATGCCGCCATCAACCCCGGCAACTCCGGCGGTCCCCTGCTGAATCGCAACGGTGAAGTGGTGGGCATCAACACCATGATTTTGAGCAAAAGCGGTTCCAGTTCCGGCATTGGATTTGCCGTGCCCATCAACATCGCCAAAAAAGTTGTGCCCACGCTCATCAAAGGTGAAAAAGTGGAACACGCTTGGTTGGGCATTACCGGCACCACCCTCACCCCGGATGTGGCACAATATATGAAAGTGCCCGAAGGCACCAAAGGCGTGCTGGTCATCAACGTGGCGCACGACAGCCCCGCCGACAAAGCCGGCTTGCGCGGCAGCGATAAAGTGCTGAAAGTTGCCGGCGACGAATATCCGCTCGGCGGCGATGTGATAACCGCCATTGACGGCAAGAAAATCACCGAAATGGACGATTTGATTACCTACCTGATGGAAAACACCAAACCGGGCGACACCGTAAAATTGACGGTCATCCGCGAAAACGGGAAAGAAGAAACCGTCAAAGTCAAACTGACGGCTCGCCCCAGCGCCGAAGACCTGATGAAACAACAGCAACAACCGTAACACGAAACGTCTGCGTGAAAAGTAAAGTTGGCGATTAGAGATTGGCAACGCCCACACGTGCCAACCGAGACGTGCGAGATTTGACCAATCGCTAATCGCCAATTACCATTCCCCACATCACGCATCACGTTTTTTTACAAAAACCGTATTCCGCAACCAATCACCACAACCGGAGACCGCTATGGATTTAACTTCCATCCAACAGATTAACGAGCAGGTGGAAAAAGAAGCCGTCTTTTTGCACGATTTACTGGCAGAAGTGAACAAAATAATGGTGGGGCAAGAAACATTGGTCGAGCGCGTGCTCATCGCCCTGCTGGCAGACGGACACATTCTGCTGGAAGGCGTGCCGGGGCTGGCAAAAACACTGCTGGTAAAAACTATGGCGCAAGCCATCCACGCCGAGTTTGCCCGCATTCAATTTACGCCCGACCTGCTTCCCGCCGACCTGCTCGGCACGCAGGTGTACAATCCGCGCACCGGCGAATTCAGCGTGCACAAAGGACCGATTTTCGTCAATTTGGTGCTGGCAGACGAAATTAACCGCGCCCCCGCCAAAGTGCAATCCGCCCTGCTGGAAGCGATGCAGGAACGGCAAATCACCATCGGCGATACCACCTTTCCGCTGGATGACCCGTTTTTGGTGTTGGCAACCCAAAACCCCATCGAGCAGGAAGGGACATATCCGCTGCCGGAAGCGCAGGTTGACCGGTTTATGCTGAAAGTGATTGTGGACTACCCCAAACGGGATGAAGAACGCCGCATTATGGAACGATTCACCGGTGCGCCGCTACCCCCCGTGCGGGCGGTTATCGAACCGGAACGAATATTGCAAGCCCGAAAATCGGTGCGGCAAATTTATGTGGATGACAAAATCAAAGAATACATCCTCGATTTGGTATTTGCCACCCGCCACCCCGGCGAAAACGGGTTGGCGGAATTGAAACATCTCATCGCCTTTGGCGCATCGCCGCGCGCCAGCCTGTACCTGATAATGGCAGCGCGGGCACACGCCTTTTTGAAAGGACGCGGTTTCGTCACCCCGGAAGACATCAAACAAATTGCGCCCGACGTGCTCCGCCATCGCATCATCACCACCTACGAAGCGGAAGCGGAAGACATCACCAGCGCCGACATCATTCAGCGCATTCTGGACGAAATCGAAGTGCCGTAAACAAATGGCAAACAACGAATGACGGGCATTTGTTCGCCATGCGCAATAGCGTTTTCAAATAAAACTCGTATCTATTCAGTTACACAGAGATACACAAAGAAAACACAAAGATGCACAGAGAAAAAATGAATATTTTTTAAAAAACCTCTATGGTCTCTGTGAAATCTCTGTGCATCTCTGTGTTCCGGTCAATATTCTGAATAGTTACTAAAACTCAAATGGAGGGAGGGAGCATGAAGCACGCGCTAAAAATGTTGGTTGTGGTGGGAATGATTGTGATAGTGGTGGGGGGAATGCTGATACCCATTTTTGCTGTCACCATCTCGGAAAGCGAGCCAAACGACTCGTCGGCACAAGCGAATGAATTACGGGCAACACAAATTATGTCGGCAGCAATCAACACAACCGGCGACACAGATTATTTTTCCATTCCGGGTATCAATACCAGATGGGGTGTTATCGCCTTGCTGGACACCAGTGCCGTTACCGGCACACAACAAGGTGAATTGACGATGCTGAGCAGTGATGGCAGCACCGTTTTGCAATCGGATGTCGGCTCGTGGGAAAACGGTTCCGGTATTGCTCTGCAAAGTTATGTAAGTGGAAGCGATGACCACTATTTAAAAGTGAACGAACAAGGCAACAACGCAACAATTGCCAACTATACCTTGCGTTATTACGATACAATCGTTTCTACCCGACCGGAGATTGAACCCAACGATACACGGGGCACCGGCACACTTTCGGCATATACCCATGAGGGCGTTTTGACCACTACTACCGATGTGGATTGTTTTCGGTTTGCCGGACACACCGGTGATGATATGGTTTTTGCTCTAAACGGCGACCCGGAAGGAGACGGTAGTTCGGCTGATATACAACTTTCGTTAATTGCATCTGATGATACAGTACTAAAAACTGCAAACAGCAGCGGTGTCGGTGGTAACGAATTTCTCGTTTATGATAACTTGCCCACAGACGGCATTTATGCCTATTGTGTCAGCGTCGTCGGGGGCAGTGGTGGTTCAACGGCAACGTATCAAGTCGGATTGGTAAAAAACGGTAATATCTACCAACCCACCCACCCGATAGATATCACCCAGATCGACCCGCCGGCAGGTGAATTGTTGTTGCCCGGTGATACCATCACACTTCGAGCGGTAATCACCAATACCGACATCATCACCATTCCCGGAGATGTGGATATGTCTCTCTATTACAATTATAGCAATACTTGTTTACAGGTGGTCAGTACCAATCCACTCAGCACCAGTGCTTCATCCACCTATGTTAGATGGACAGGGCTGAAAACAGACCTTGTTCCCGGAGAAGCATACAGTATCACCGCCACATTTAAAACATTACAATCTTGCACGGATCATGTGTCTTTTAATGCCCGTTTACCCTATTATGATACCGCAAGCGGTGATGGTGTAAACTATACCATCGCCTATATGGCGTATCTGCCGTTGATATTGCGTTAAATTGTCATTCGCTACCCATCATTGGTTAATATGCTCACATCAGAACTGTTCCAAAAAATCCGTCATATCGAAATTCGCACCCGCCGGCTGGTTAACGACAGTTTCGCCGGAGAATATCAAGCCGTCTTCAAAGGGCGCGGTATGGAATTCGATGAAGTGCGCCCCTACCAACCCGGCGACGAAATTCGCGCGATTGATTGGAACGTGACCGCCCGTATGGGCGAACCGTACATCAAACGGTATGTGGAAGAGCGCGAATTGACGGTGATGCTGGTGGTAGATGCCAGCGGCTCCGGCGATTTCGGCTCGGTGCGCCGCTTCAAACGCGAATTGGCGGCAGAACTGGCGGCGGTACTCTCTTTTTCCGCC
>CAYPNZ010000235.1:0-5342 GCA_964411845.1 uncultured Anaerolineaceae bacterium | reverse complement strand
TTACGTCCGAATTTCCTGCCGCTGGAACAGAATATATCCCACGGTGAATAGCAGGATGGTGGCGGCTATCAACCCGGTCAATTGGGGCCAGATGAGCAGCACGCTTTGCTGCAACGGCAACGGCGTACCCAACACCGCCCGTTGCAATTGCATCGGCAGCACAAACCCCAGCGAGCGCACTTCCGGGTTGAGCATCGCCAAAATTGCCTCGGCGTACAGCGTGTTGGGCGAAATACGGCTCACCGCCTGCTCGAACTGCGCCCGCGCCAAAATTTCATCGGGCGTACCCAGTTGCAGGGGATGTACCGCTTGAGCCGTTACGCTGGCAATCATTCCCCAAAACACGGTAAAGAAAATCCACATGGCAATGGATGCCAGCGCCGCCGTTGCCGGTTGGCGAAAGGTAATGGAAAAAAGCATTGCCAACGCCAGCCAGATGCCGCCGTAAAAAACGGTAACCACCAAAAACCACAAACTGCGCGCCACTTCTTCCGCGCTGGGGGGAACGCCCAGTTGCATAATGCCCATCCCCATAATCAGCAGCCAAATGGTGGTCAGCGTTAATGTCAGGGTGAAAAGTCCCGCCAGAAATTTGCCGAACAGCAGCGCATCGCGATAGATGGGCTGCGCCAGCACCCGCGACATCGTGCGCTGGTTAAATTCGCCGTTTACGGTATCAAACCCCAGCGAGATAGCGGTGAGCGGTACCAAAAACCCCAAAAAGGCGGCAAAAGCAGGAATCGGGTCGTGCCCGGTGGTAAACAGTCGCAAAAAGAGAAACGGGTCTTTACCCACTTGCCCCTGCAAATCTTGGGTTGCGGCAAAAATAGTTCCGGCGGCTGTCAGCACAATCAGCAATTCCAAAATGAGCATCCGCGTGCTGGACAGATAATCTGCCATTTCTTTGGCAATCACCGCGCCCAGCCCCGTCCACGGCGAGCCTTCACGCGCCGAAATGAGCCGTCGAGCGTTAGTTTGCTGTGCCATGTGCCACCTCCGTTTCAAAATAGCGGGCGTAAATATCATCCAAACTGGGAACTTCCGCGCTCAACGCAAGCAACTGCCCGCCGTTTTCCACAACGGCTTGCGCCACGCTTGCCCGCAAATCGTCTTTGGTTTCCAATTGCAGCAATTTGCCGTTCTCTCGCCGTAAATTAACCACCCCGGGCAGCGTTTTCAACAGCGATACCAGCCGGTCGGGATTTTCCACTTCCACATTGATGCGGTATGCGCCGCCCAGCACTTTGCGCGCCAGCGACGGCACCGAACCTTCCAGCACCATTTTCCCGGCATTAAACAACCCGACCCGGTCGCACACGGATTGCACCTGAAACAGCAAATGAGACGACAGCAAAATGGTAATCCCTTCGTGCTTCAATTGGCGGATAATGTCCAGAAATTCCCGCGCGCCTTCGGGGTCAAGCCCCATGGTCGGTTCATCCATAATGATGAGTTTCGGTTTTTTGATGAGCACCTCTGCCACGCCAAGCCGTTGGCGCATGCCGCGCGAAAATTTCCGCACGGCTTTATCCGCCACATCCGCCAACCCCATTCGCGCCAAAGCCTCGTCAATGCGGCGATAGGCTTCCGCCCGCGAGAGTCCGTTCAATTTGGCGGTGTAAATTAGGTTCTCCCGCGCCGATAATTTATCGTAAAAGCCCACTTGGTCGGGCAAATAACCCACCTGCGCTTTGACCTGCAACGGGTTGCGCACCGGGTCAAGCCCCAACACCTGCACCTCGCCGGCGGTGGGTTCGGTTAACCCCAGCAGCATCAAAATAGTGGTGGTTTTCCCCGCGCCGTTGGGTCCCAACAGCCCAAAGATTTCTCCGGCGTGCACGGTTAAATTCAGTTTATCCACCGCGGTAAAATTGCCGTACTTTTTGGTTAAATTTTTTGTTTGCAATACCACATCGGTCATAACGCACCTCCCGCGCCGCTAGCGGCGACCGAAGCGCGCCACCGCCAAACCAACACCGAGCACCGCCACGGCAATCAGCACAATGCCCACAATGCCCCACAGGGTGGATGTGCGCACGGTAATGCGGAAATCGGTAGATTTTTCGGGCGACTCGGCAGGCTTGGCTTTGATGGTGACCATATAATCGCCGGCGATGGCTTGGTCAGACGGCTCGATGTTTGCCGTTACCTCAACTTGTTTATCGGCGTTGAGCAATTCAATTTCCGCCGGGTCGAATTCCACTTTCCAACCGGCAGGCGCAGAGGCGGTCAATTTGATGTTGCGGGCGGGGGCGCTCCCCGTATTTTCCACAATCACTTTTATGGGATTTTTCTTGTTGACCAGCGCATCCGCCGACAGACGACCATCGGGCGCGGTTACAATCAATTTCGGTTGACCGGTAACCACTGCCATCAAATTCACCGAGGCTTGGGCAACCCCGCCTTCCGCCGTAACTTGCAGCGGGTATTGCCCGGCGGATGTACCGGGGTACATTTTTGCTTCCACGGTGATGCGTTTGGTTTCGTTGGCGGGCACGGGAATGCTGGTAACATCTTTGCCGGACAGTTTGAAGTTCAGGTTTATGCCGCCGGGGGCATTCCCCACCAAATTAACCGTTAAATCTTCATCGCCGGTGTTTTTCAAAGTGACATTATAGCGGAAAGTGGTGTCCGGGGTGCCCTTTAACGTGGGCAAATCGGTGGTCATTTCCAACTTTGGCGGCAGTTTATCTTTTATCGTCAAATCGAGCGGCAGTTCAGTGGTGCCGTTTTTGCCGGTTGCCACCAGCGTGAAATGATATTTCCCCGCGGTTACATCTTTTGGCGGGGTGACTTTAAATTCAACGATGGTATCATCTCCCGGCTCGACATACGCCGCTTGAATGATGCGCCCTTTGCCTTTGAAGGTGCCGGTCCAGCCATCGGGCAAATCTCGCACGGACAGTTGTACCACCTGCGGCGTGTCATCGGCACGCAGGGTTAAACTGAAATTGTCACTCTCGCCGATGGCAATTTCCTGTGCCGGAAATTTGGTGAAAAACGCCAATCCGCCGGCGTTCATCGTTTGTCCGCCTTCTGCCAGCGCCATCGGCGCACCGACAGTTGCTATGAGTGCCAAAACCAAAACCAACAATCCAACTTTTGAAATGCGCTTCATCTTTTCTTCCTCCTGAAATAAAAATAGCCTTGTCCCCCACAGCAGGGCAAGGCTTGGCGTCAAACATCGGCGTCGTTTCCCTGCCCAAACCGAGCGGGAATCAACAATGTTTGCAAACATCTTCTGTTTATTTTTAAAACCGAAATATGAAATTAACCTTAAAACACTGTTAATTTTTCATTAGAAAGTGCATACGCTATCGCCGGCGTGATTTTGGTGAAGAGCGGGGGCACGCCACAGCACGCTCCGTCGGGCAGAAAATTTGCACCTGAACGAATGTTCGGTATAATATCGATATGAGAACATTCGTTCAGCCGGACACATGTGAGAAATTGGAAATTATGAGCCGCGCCGGACAATTCGACTGCGACGGTGAACCGACACTCTCCCTGCGGGCACGCCACAAACGCGACTTTTTGGCACAATCGGTGGTGCAGGTGCAACGCCCCGACGGGGCGATGACCGTTTTGCGCACGATGCAAACCAGTGCCTGCGAAAAAAACTGCCACTACTGCCCTTTTCGCGCCGGGCGAAATCGCACACCGCGCATCACATTTTCACCCGATGAGTTGGCGCGCGAGTTCGATAAAATGGCGCAGGCACGGGTGGTCAGCGGGTTATTTCTCAGCAGCGGTATCATCGGCGGCGGGGTGCGGGCAATGGATCCAATGCTGGCAACCGCCGAACTTTTGCGCCGAAAATATCACTATCGCGGCTATATCCATCTGAAAGTGATGCCCGGTGCGGAACAAGCGCAGGTTGAACAAGCCCTGCGGCTGGCTGACCGCATTTCCATCAATTTGGAAGGGGCAAATGCGGAACGGCTGGCATTTCTTGCCCCGCAAAAAAATATGCGGGGCGAACTGCTCCCCGCTATCCACTGGGCACATCAACTTGCCCGCCGCTATCCGTTTTCCGCCAAAAAGCCGAGTATGGTTACCCAATTTGTGGTGGGTCCCGCCGCCGAAACCGACCGCGAATTGCTGTCGGGGGTGGCGTGGCTATATCGTCACCGCGGACTGAATCGCGCCTACTATTCGGCATTCAGCCCGATTGCCGATACACCGCTGGAAAATGCACCGCGCACGCCGCCCATCCGCGAGCACCGGTTATATCAAGCCGATTGGCTGCTGCGGTTTTACGGTTTTTCGGTAGCAGAGTTGCCTTTTTCCGCAGAAGGGGCGTTGCCCGCCGCTGTTGACCCCAAATTGGCGTGGGCACGGGTGCATCTGGCACACCATCCGGTGGAAGTGAATACCGCTTCGCGTGCGGAACTGCTGCGCGTGCCGGGCATCGGTATTAAAACCGCCGCTGCCATCTTACAGGCGCGACAAGCCGGTCGGCTGCGTGATTTGTCGCATTTGCGGGCACAGGGCGCAATTGTGCAACGCGCCGCGCCGTTTGTACTGCTGAACGGTCGCCGCCCGCCGCAACAGTTGTCGCTATTTTGAAGCGGTTGCCGCCGCACAATAGGCATCGCTGATGAGGGTGAGCAGGTAGTTGCTGATGTCTTCAAAGTGCATTTGCCCGTTCAAAAACCCTTCCACGCCCGGGTATTCCCGAATCAAGATGGGGCGAATGGCTTTTCGCACCAAAAAAATCACGCGCAGGGGCACGCCGAACGATTGTTCGTTTGCCCACAGCCATTGTGCCAAATCGGCGGCACGTGGCGGCACAAATGTATCGCCGGTTTGCACCATCAGGTTGAAGATTGCGATGAGTTTTTCCAGTGTTTCGCGTTCAATTGCCGATGCGTCCGCTTCTGCCACCACGGCGCGCACCGTATCCCAACGATGCACCAATCGGGTTAAAACTTCAAAATTTAGGGTGTTGTTCATTGTTTGTCGTTTGTCCTTTGTCATCGGTCATAGGTGAGGTGTATTTTACGACGGTTTGAAGACATAAAATGACTCGCCTGAAAAAAGGTTGCTTTTTCACCACAGAGGCGCAGAGAAACAGAGCAATTCATATTTTTGAGCTTGGAAGTAAGTTTGCTGACAAAATTGCAGATACTGTCACATAGGTGGCTCTCAAACTTTATTTTTCTCTGTGCCTCCGGTTCTCTGTGGTTTAATTTCTCACCTTACGCAGTCGAGGATTCGACAAAATCAAAATTATGGTATTTTTGGAGAAAATCTCGAATTTTTGCTTTACCCCATCCCCCCTGTGTCCCCCCTTCCCCGGCGGGGAAGGGGGGAGTGAGAGAGAGCGAGGGGGACTTCGT
>CAYPNZ010000234.1:0-5344 GCA_964411845.1 uncultured Anaerolineaceae bacterium | reverse complement strand
TCCGGTATGACATTTGACTTGACGGCTATACAATTTCTTAACTTGTTACCAATGGAGTAAACGATGAACACCCTCTCTGAGAAAATATCGCAGAAAACAGCCATCGTTGGGGTGGTGGGACTGGGATATGTCGGCTTGCCGCTGGCGGTTGGCTTCGGCGACATCGGTTTTCCCGTCATCGGATTGGATTTGAATACCGAAAAGGTGGCGCAGTTGAACGCCGGACAAAGTTACATCCCCGATGTGACTGCCGCAGAAGTGGCGGCGCTGGTTAACGCCCGCCGCTTTCGCGCCGATACCGATTTCGCCGCGCTGAAAAACGCCGATGTCATCTTTATCTGTGTGCCCACCCCGCTCGACGCCCAAAAAGGTCCCGACCTGCGTTTTGTGCATGCCGCCGCCGCCGGCATCGCCGAAATTTTGCGCCCCGAACAACTCATCATTCTGCAAAGCACCACCTACCCCGGCACCACCACCGAAGTGGTGCTGCCCGAACTGAACAAATCCGGGCTGACCGTTGGGCGCGATTTCTTTTTGGCGTTTTCGCCGGAACGGATTGACCCCGGGCATGTGGGCAGCAGCGGGTACGATGTCCACAACACGCCGAAAGTGGTCGGCGGGGTTACCCCCGCTTGCACCGAACTGGCGGCGCAATTGCTGGCAACGCTCACCCCGCACATTCACCCCGTGTCGTCGCCCGCAGTGGCGGAAATGTCAAAACTACTGGAAAACACGTTCCGCAGCGTGAATATCGCGCTGGTGAATGAACTGACCCTGCTCAGCCAGCGAATGGGCATTGATATTTGGGAAGTGATTGATGCCGCCAAAACCAAGCCTTTCGGTTTTATGCCATTCTACCCGGGACCCGGCGTCGGCGGGCACTGCATTCCGGTTGACCCGTATTATTTGGCGTGGAAAGCCCGCGCCTTCGATTTTCACACCAAATTCATCGAACTGGCGGCAGAAGTAAACAGCGCCATGCCATATTTTACGTTTGAACAAATTGCGCAGGGGCTGAACGCCGCCGGAAAGCCGGTGCGCGGCGCGGAAATTTTGGTGCTCGGCGTGGCATTTAAACGTGATATTGATGACGCGCGCAACTCGCCCGCGCAACGGGTCATAGAATTGCTGCTGGACGCGGGCGCATCGGTGCGATACGCCGACCCGTTTGTGCGCGAATTTTCGGTGGGCGGCAATGTCTTTTTCCCGCAGAAAACATCGGTGGAACGGGTGGAACTCACCGAAACCGCACTCGCCGCCGCTGATTGTGTTGCCATTATTACCGGACACAGCGCAATTGATTATGGCTGGGTGGCGGCGCACAGCCGGCTGGTTTTCGATGCGGTGAACGTAACTGGGAATTTGTCCCATGACAGCAACAAAATTTTGCGATTAGGGGCAAATAAGACTATGATTACCATGTAAGTTTTTTCACAAGAACGGCTTATCTTTAATAACTCAATCTACATAGGAGGTAGGTTATGTCAAAGGTGAAAGTTGCTGTAACCGGTGCAGCCGGTCAAATTGGGTATTCGCTACTGTTCCGTCTGGCTTCGGGGGAAGTGTTCGGTCCCGACACCAAAATTGATTTGCAATTGCTGGAAATTACCCCCGCCCTGCCGATGCTGGAAGGCGTGGTGATGGAGTTGAACGACTGTGCATTCCCGCTGCTGGACAATATTGTCGTCACCGATAACGCCGAAACCGCCTTCGACGGTGTAAACTGGGCGTTGCTGGTTGGGTCGAAACCGCGCGGGAAAGGCATGCTCCGCGGCGACCTCATCCGCGAGAACGGTCCCATCTTTACCACGCAGGGGAAAGCCCTGTTGAAAGCCGCCGATGATGTGCACATTTTGGTGGTCGGCAACCCGGCAAATACCAACGCGCTGATTGCCTACAATAACGCCAAAGACATCCCCCGCGAACGTTTTGCGGCGATGACCCGTCTTGACCAAAATCGGGCGTACAGCCAAATTGCCGCCAAAGCGGGCGTGCCCGTCACCGCGGTGAAAAAAGTGACGATTTGGGGCAACCACAGCGCCACCCAATACCCCGATGCCTTCAATGCGGAAATTAACGGCAAACCCGTGCCGGAAGTCATCACCGACCACGAGTGGCTGCGCGGCGAATTTATTACCACCGTGCAAAAACGGGGCGCGGCAATCATCCAAGCCCGCGGCAAATCGTCGGCGGCATCGGCGGCAAACGCCGCGCTTGACCATGTCCGCAGCATGATTTCCAAAACGCCGGAAGACAATTGGTTCTGCGCCGCCGTGCCGTCCGATGGCAGTTACGGCGTGGATGACGGGCTGATGTTCTCCTTCCCGCTGCGCAGCGATGGCAACGGCAATTGGAGCATTGTGCAGGGCTTGCCCCACGATGACTTCGCCAAAGAGAAAATTCAAGCCACGCTGGAAGAACTCCGGCACGAAAAATCGCTGGTGGAAGATTTGCTGTAACGCTGAAACACGGCAAGCAAACGGGGCGCACCAACCGATGCGCCCCGTTTTTGTTTGACCGCTATTGTTGTGTTTTCACTCGTTATATTCTTTTTCCGCCTCAAATTCCGCACCGGCGGCATCCGCTTCGATGTCGCGTCCGGTGGGCGGTTTTTTGCCAAACTCGCGGTAAAATTCGTGCTGGATGACGAGATTCATAATCTCGTTGGTGCCCGTCCAAATGGTGATGAGCCGCACGTCGCGCAACAATTTTTCCACGGGGAAAATATCGGTGTAACCGATGCCGCCCAACACCTGCATGGCATGATTGACGACCTCCCACGCCGCTTCGGTGGAGAATTTTTTCGATTCGGATACCAGCCGCCGAATTTTGCCCGCATCGCCATCCGCTTCGATGGCGTGCGCCGTGGCGAAATTCAGGGCGCGCGCCGCATCCAGCAGAGTCAAACTTTCGGCAATTTTGAAAGAGACCGCCTCAAACCGCCGAATCTTCTGCCCGAATGCGCGCCGCCGGTCGGCATATCGCGCCGCAATTTCGATGGCGGCACGCCCCATGCCGACCGCCGCCCCCGCCGAGGTCATCCGCTCCGGTATCATCATCCGGTTGAACACCGCCGTGCCGTTGCCGATGCCCGCTTCACCGCCGAGCACATTTTCCACCGGAACCGGTGTGTTTTTGAACACAATTCTGCCCGTACCGCCGCCGCGCGTGCCCATCAGCCCGTACACGTGCGCCACGTCAACCGTGTCATCACGTTCCACCAAAAAGGCGGTCATCGCTTTTTTGGGGTCATCAATACCTTCAACTTTGCCGTAAATTAAAAACAGGTCTGCCCCTTCCGCGCCGACCACAAATCGTTTTTCGCCGGTCAGGTAAAATGTGTCCCCGTCCCGGCGGGCGCGGGTGGTGGCGGCAAAAAAGTCCGACCCGCCGCGCGGCTCGGTTAACCCTTCCGCCACACCGAGCGTGCCGGCAATCATCGGTTTGAGGTATTTTTCTTTTTGCGCTTCGGTGCCGAATTTGTGGATGGCTTCGCCGACGATGGATACCAGCGAATACAGACACCCCAGCGAGGTGCCCAACACGCCGACTTCTTCCAGCGCCACCATCTCCGACATCCACGGCAGCCCCGCCCCGCCGTATTTCGGGTCGAACCGGAGACCGAGTACCCCGCGCCGTCCGGCTTCTTCCAAAAATTCGTGCGGATATTTCACTTTGTCGGCATCCATATCGAGCAGCAATTGACGCGGCACGGATGCAACAAATTCCTGCATTTTTTCGCGCACGTGCAAATCTTGTTCGGTGAGCATGGCTTGAATAGACATAACTGCCTCCTTTTCCGAAAGGGTGCGCTGCGGCGCACCCTCTATTCTATTTTGCGAATTGCTCGCGCAGCGCCACTTTGTTGATTTTTCCGGCGCTGGTTAACGGAATATCATCCACAAACTCAAACGCATCGGGAATCCAGTAACTGGCAATGGTGCCGTCGGCGACTTTTGGCTGCAGAAATTCACGCAGGTCATCCGCCGTCACATCGCCGGTGGGTTTGACCACCGCCACCGGACGCTCGCCCCAGCGTTCATCGGGGCGGGCGATGACCGCCACAATGCCCACCGCCGGGTGTTCCGACAGCAGGGCTTCCAGCATACCGGTGGGAATCCACTCGCCGCCGCTTTTCACCGCGTCCCGTTCGCGGTCTGCCACATACAACCCGCCGTTGGGGTAAAATACGCCCAAATCGCCGGAACGGAACCAGCCGTCAATATAGGCTTCGGCGGTGAGTTCCGGCTCTTTGTAATAGCCTTCCGGCAGCCACGGACTGCGCACCCACACCGTGCCGACCGTTTGCCCGTCGTGCGGAACCAAATTACCCTGTTTGTCGCGCACTTCCACTTCCACCATCGGCAACGGGCGCATTCCCACCCGCAGCCATTCCAGTGCTTCGGGGCTGGCGGGGTCAACATCTTCCGGAATCACCGAAATTGCCGTGCCGAGTTGGTCGGAGCCGCCGTAAATCAGGCTGAATTTCACGCCGCGGCTGTCGGCGGCTTTTGCCAACCCGGAGGTGAGCGGACTGCCGCCGGTCAGTACTTTCACATTGCCGAAATCAGGTTGTTCAAGCAGCATGTGCAATTGGGTGGGAACCATATTCAGCGCGGTAACGCCCTCTTGCCGAATGAGTTTTGCCTGCTGTTCGGGGGGCGCTGCGCCCGCCAGCACCAATTTCGAGCCGATATATGCCGGGAAGAACGCCATACCCCAAGCGTGAATGTGGAAAAACGGCACCAGCGGCATAAAAACATCGCGGCTGTCGATGCGCGCCCCGGTTTGGTGCATTGCCATGTGGTGGAACAGTTGGAGCGCACCCAGCAGAATTTGCCGGTGCCGGTAGCGAATCCCCTTTGGTTTGCCGGTGGTGCCGGTGGTATAGAAGATAGAGAAAATATCGGTATCTTGTACTTTATCCGCTTCGGGCAACTCGCGTTCCACCCCCGCCGATACCAAATCCTCATAACGATGTGCTTCCGCCACATCCGGCAGGGGGTATTCCGGGTCATCGCTCATCACAATCCACTTCGGGAATTTCTGCATTAACGGTTTCACCGCCCCCATAAACGTGTCCGAAACGAACAACCATTCATCGGCAGCGTGAACCATGCTGTACACCATCTGCTCCGGCGACAAACGGAAATTGATGGTGTGCAGGGTTGCCCCCAGCATCGAGAGGGCATAGTGCAATTCCAAAAATCGGTGGGTGTTCACATCCAGCACCCCCACCATTGTGCCCGCACCGATACCTAAATCTCGCAGGCTGTTTGCCAGCCGCAGTACCCGCCCATACAGTTGAGCATAGGTTAGCCGGGTTTTGCCGGAAACCACCAAC
>CAYPNZ010000233.1:0-5349 GCA_964411845.1 uncultured Anaerolineaceae bacterium | reverse complement strand
CCTCTTGCATAAGTCTGTCATTCCGGAATTTTCCGCAGGGAAATATCCGGAATCCATAAAAAAGTATGGATTCCCGCTTTCGTACCCGCAGGGCACAGGCGGGAATGACATTGGCGAAATCTCACAAAAAACAGTAAATTTGGCACTTGTGCAAAAGGTCTAATGATTGGCTGATTGGAGATTGGGGCTTTTCCCCCCCAATCTCCAATGCCCAATCTTCCATCCCCAATGAATTTATCCCGCGCGTTTCAAATTCAAACCGGCGATTGTGTCGCTTTTGTGGGCGGGGGCGGCAAAAGCACGGCGATGTTTCGGCTGGGCAACGAACTGGCTGCCGCCGGAAAAACCGTGTTGCTGACCACCAGCACCCGCATTTTCGCGGAACAGATGCGCCGGTCGCCCGCCACGGTAACCTTCAACCCCGACACGGAATCGCCGGCGGATATTTTTCCCGCGCTGAAAAAAGCCGTTGCCGAACACGGGCAAGTTTTGCTCACCGGACAACTGTCGGGAGTGAATGCTTTTGGCATCCCCGCGGAAATGGTTGACACTCTGGCACAGTCCGGTATTTTCGATGTTATTTTGAACGAAGCGGACGGTTCGCGCCGACGCAGTTTCAAAGCCCCGGCGGCGCACGAACCGGTCATCCCCGCCGCAACAACGCTGGTTGTGCCGGTGGTTGGTTTGGATGTGGCGGAAAAACCGCTGTCTGCCGAATTTGTCCATCGCCCGGAAATTGTCGCCGCGTTGACCGGCGCGCCGCTCGACCGTCCCCTCACCGCCGAAACCATCGCCGCTGTGCTGGTGCATCCGCAGGGGGGGCTGAAAAACGTGCCCGCATCGGCGCGAATTGTCCCGCTGCTGAACAAATTTCATCCCCAAAAGACCGAATTTGCCCGCCGTTTGGCGCGGCTTATGTTGCGGAACGAGCGCATTCACGCAGTCATCGTCGGCGCGGCTTCTGCCGAAACACCGGTGGTGTGGGTGGAAAATCGAGTGGCGGCAATGGTGTTGGCGGCAGGTGAGGCTCGGCGGTTCGGTGCGCCGAAACAACTGGCACAGTGGCGCGGAAAATCGCTGCTGGCGCACACGGTAGATACCGCACTGGCAGCGGAGGCGCAGCCGGTAATCGTCATTTTGGGCGCGCACGCCGATGCCATTCACCCGGTGCTGTCGCAAAAATCCGTAACCGTTGTCGAAAATCCGAATTGGGCACAGGGGATGAGTACTTCTTTGCGGGCGGGGCTGTCCGCCCTGCCGAAAAATATCGCTGCGGTAGTGGTCTTGCTGGCTGACCAACCTGCCGTGCGGGCGGAAACCGTTGCCGCATTGATTGACCGCTACTGGCGCACACTTGCCCCGCTGGTCATTCCCGCCTTCGAGGGCACGCGCGGCAATCCCATTTTGCTCGACCGCAGTTTGTTCGCCGAATTGCAAACCGTGCGCGGCGATGTCGGCGCGCGCCCGGTGGTGCGGGCACACCTCTCGCAAGCGGAAATTGTCGCCGTGCCCGACCCCGCCATCTTGCGCGATGTTGACACCCCGCGAAATTTGGACGAGTTGGGGTAATTTGGTAAAATGAAGAAACTCGAAATTTCGGGCTTTGGACTTGAAACTTTGGACATTGGACTTGAAACTTAAAACGCTTTCCACTCCCGTAAAAATTGGATTGATTTTTGCCGCGATTGCCATTGTGTTGACCGTGGTCGGCGTGGTGCGCGACCCCGGCACGCCCGTTAATGCGTGGACGCTCATCGTGGGCAGTCTCATCAGCGGGGGGATGTGGGGGCTGGTCAGTTGGGCAGTTGCCACTGCCGCCATCGCCGTGGAAAACGATGTCCGCCGGCGGGACGAATAAAACGTGAAACGTGATGAGTATTGCGTATTGCGTAAAACGTAACCTTGAACTTTGAACCTTGAACCCGAAACCCAAAATTGCAACCCTGAAACCCTGAAACCTTGAACTCAAAACCTACACCCCCGACCCTGAAAAATATTCGCGCTTTTGCCGTTGACGGCGACGGTGTGCTCTATCGCGGGGAAACGCCGTTGCCCGGTTTGGCGGCGTTTTTTGCATTTTTGCGACAAAATCAATTGCCGGTGACGCTGGTGACAAACAATGCCACCAAAACCCAACAGGCATTCGCCGACAAATTGGCGCGTTTCGGCGTGGAAATTTCGCCTGCGGAAATTGTGACCGCTGCGGTGGCAACGGCGGAATATCTGAAAATGAATTTCGACCCCGGCACACGGATGTTTGCCATCGGCGACGGGGTGCGGCACGCGCTGACAGCCGCCGGTTTCACCCTTGCCGACCGCGATGTCGCCGCGGTGGTGGTGGGGATGGATACCGAACTGACCTACGCGCACCTGCGCACGGCAACCGTGCTCATCAACCGCGGCGCGGCATTCATCGGCACCAACCCCGACAAAAGTTTTCCGTTTGAAGACGGGCTTGCCCCGGGAAACGGTGCAATTCTGGCGGCGTTGACTGCCGCCACCGGCGTGGAACCGTTCATCGTCGGCAAACCGTACCCGCCGATGTTCCGGCTGGCGCTGCGCACAATGGGCGTGGATGCCGCGCACGCGGCAATGGTCGGCGACCGGTTGGAAACCGATATTCTCGGCGGTCAACGCGCCGGTATGACCACCATCTTGGTTTTCAGCGGTGTCACATCGCCCCAACTGCTTGCCAAAAGTAACATCCAGCCGGATTTTACCTTCGACGGGCTGGAAGATTTGCTGGCGGCATTGCGTGCGTGAAACGTGATGCGTGAGACGTAAAACGTAAAACGTATTGCGTAAAACGTAACCTTGAACTTTGAACTTTGAACCTGAAACTCGAAATTGCAACCCTGCAACCTTGAAACTTTGAACCTTGAACCCGAAACCTTGAACTTGGAAATTGCAACCTTGAACCCCGGAGCGTGAAACGATGAAAAAGATTACCGTACTCGGCGCGGGTCTGGTCGGCAGCGCCATCATCAAAGATTTAGCCCCCGATTTTGCCGTGCTTGCCGTGGATGCCGGTGAATCGGCGCTGGCGCGGCTGGCAAACACCCCGAATGTCCGCACCGAGCGCGCCGATTTGAGCGAACCGGCAGCGGTTCGGCGAGTAATTGCCGATGCCGATTTGGTGGTGTGCGCCGTTCCCGGTTTTATGGGTTTCGCCACCCTGAAAACCATCATCGAAACGGGGAAAAATGTGGTGGACATTTCTTTTTTCCCGGAAGACCCCTTCGCGCTGGATGCGCTCGCCCGCGAAAAGGGCGTGACGGCAGTGGTAGATTGCGGCGTCGCGCCGGGATTGTGCAACATCATCGCCGGATATGTGGATGCTCGCCTTGACCGCACCGATGAATACATTTGTTATGTCGGCGGACTGCCGAAAGAACGCCGGCTGCCATACCAATATAAAGCCGTCTTTTCGCCGATTGACGTGCTGGAAGAATATACCCGCCCCGCACGATTGGTGGAAAACGGCGAAATTGTGGTGCGTCCCGCGCTGTCGGAAGTGGAACTGCTCGATTTTCCCGGCATCGGCACGCTGGAAGCCTTCAATACCGACGGCTTGCGCTCGCTGATGAAAACGCTCGATGCCCCTTTTATGAAAGAAAAAACGATGCGCTATCCGGGACACGCGGCGCTGATGCGCACCTTCCGCGAAAGCGGGTTTTTCGGCACCGAACCGCTCGAAATCGGCGGGCAGTCGGTGCGTCCGCTGGATGTCACGGCGAAATTGCTTTTCAAAGAATGGAAGTTGCAGCCGGGGGAAGAGGATTTCACGTTGATGCGCGTGATTTTGCGCGGCGAAAAAGACGGTCAACCGGCGGAATATACCTTCGACCTGTTTGACACCTTCGACCCCGAAACGGGGATACATTCAATGGCGCGGACAACCGGTTACACGGCAACCATTGTGGCGCGGCAGGTGCTGGCGGGACTGTTTGCCGAAGCGGGCATCTGTCCGCCGGAATATGTCGGTCGCACGGCAGGGTGTTTCGGCAATTTGCTGGCAGCGTATGCCAAACGCGGCATTTCCGTTACCGAAACGGCGCAATAGTCCGTTTAATTTTGGCTGGCGTACCTTTGCAAAAGCGCTGCTTTGGCGGTATGATACCCACATCCAAAATGCAATGGCGCATCAAAACCCAACAGATGTTAAGGAGCAGATTATGCCAATTATCGAAGGAATTCTCGGACGCGAAATTTTAGACTCGCGGGGTAACCCGACAGTGGAAGTGGAAGTATTTTTGGAAGACGGCTCGGAAGGGCGGGCGGCGGTGCCGTCGGGCGCATCCACCGGCATTCACGAGGCGTTGGAATTGCGCGACAGCGACGATGCCCGTTTCGGCGGCAAAGGTGTGCTCACCGCGGTTGAGGCGGTCAACACCGTTATTGCCGATGAACTGGAAGGGATGTTCGCCACCGACCAAGAGGAAATTGACGCGCTGCTCATCGAACTGGACGGCACCCCGAACAAAGCCAAACTCGGCGCAAATGCCATTTTGGGCGTAAGTTTGGCGGTTGCCAAAGCCGCGGCGATGTCCACCGGGCAATCGCTGTACCGTTATTTGGGCGGCGTCAGCGCGCGCACGCTTCCCGTGCCGATGATGAATATTCTGAACGGCGGGGCGCACACCGGCTGGCAATCCACCGATTTTCAGGAATTTATGATTATGCCCGTTGGCGCGAGCAGTTTCCGCGAGGGGTTGCGCTGGGGCGCAGAAATCTATCACAATTTGAAAAAAGTGCTCAAAAAACGCGGATACAGCACCAATGTCGGCGATGAAGGCGGGTTTGCCCCCGCGCTGAAAGACGATGCCGAAGCGGTGGAAGCCATTTTGGAAGCCATCCAAGCCGCAGGGTACACCCCCGGCGAACAGGTGCGCATTGCGCTTGACCCCGCCGCCTCTGAACTTTTTGAGGACGGCAAATATCATCTCCGCATCCAAAATAAAGTGCTCACCGCCGAAGAAATGGTCAAATTGTGGGAAAGTTGGGTGGCGCAGTATCCCATCATCTCCATTGAAGACGGATTGGCGGAAGATGATTGGGACGGGTTCGTGATGCTGAATCAGGCATTGGGCGGCAAAATCCAAATTATGGGTGATGACCTGCTGGTAACCAATGTGGAACGCATCGCCAAAGGGATTGAGATGGGTGTGGGCAACAGTGTGCTCATCAAATTGAACCAAATCGGCACGTTGAGCGAAACGATTGCCGCAGTGGAAATGGCAAAGCGTGCCGGTTGGACTGCGGTGGTTTCGCACCGCTCCGGCGAAACGGAAGATACCACCATCGCCGATTTGGCGGTGGCGTTGAACACCGGGCAAATTAAAACGGGCG
>CAYPNZ010000232.1:0-5350 GCA_964411845.1 uncultured Anaerolineaceae bacterium | reverse complement strand
ACATTCATTTACCTCTGTTTCGTTGGGTCTATTTCACGGGTTAGCATATTCAATCCGCGTTCAATTGACAAATCAGCCGCATCGGCGCACAATTTTTCGGTGTGCCGAATTATTCGTTTTCCAAATTTTATGGTACAATGGTGTAGTACTATTGTCTCACCCCGTGAGGCGATAGCACGCCACTTTTTCCACAACTGAGCCACCATTATACAGTACCAAGGTCACCGCTATGCAAGAGTTACTGCAACTATTAAACCAAATCAGTGATGAACTGAATACCGATTTAAATTTAGAAAAGATGTTGCAGCGGGTCATTTCTTTGACCGTCACGCATTTGAACGCCACCGGTGGCTCGGTGATACTGTTTGACGAAAAACAGCGTGTTTCGGACTACATTTTGCAACATGGCAACCTTGACGAAAACGAGGCGGATGCGATTGTCGGGCGTGTGCTGTCCGAAGGCTTTGCCGGGTGGGTGCTTCAACACGGCAAAGGCGATATTATCGCCGATACCGCCGCCGATGCGCGCTGGATTACCTATTTTAACCAACCTTACCAAGCCCGCTCGGTTATGGCAGCGCCCATTCGGCGGCACGACAACATTTTGGGCATCATTACCATCAACCACGCCGCCGAACCCGATTTTTTCCACGCCGACGACCTGTCGCTGTTGAATGCCATTGCCGGACAAGCCGCCATTGCGCTGGAAAACGCGCGGTTGTTCCGCCAGCAAGAGCAGGAACGGGCGATGCTGTCGGCAATCATCAATAGCAGTCAAGATGCCATCATCGTTACCGACCACGAGCAGCAGCGGGTGCTATTTGCCAACCCCGCCGCCGAATCGGCATTGGGTATGGAACCGGGCAAATGGCAAAATCGCCCGTTGGCAGAAGTCACCACCATTTCAAAACTGGTGGAACAAATTTCTACCGCCGCCGCCACTGATAAAGGGTTAGATTTGCCCGACGGACGCAGTATGCTCACCAGCGTGGTTGAAATTCCCAACGTGGGCACCCTCACGCTGCTACACGATATTTCAGCCTTAAAAACGCTGGACAAGATGAAATCGGAATTTATCACCACTTTCACGCACGATTTGTCGGCGCCGCTGGCAGCCATCAAAGGGCATGTGGCATTGGTAAAAATGGACGGTACACTCAATGCCCGGCAAGAGGAAGATTTGGACACCATCGGCAAAGCCGTAAACCAAATGCACCGGTTGATAACCGATTTGCTGGAATTAACCCGGCTGGAAAGTTTGAAAGATTTTTTCACCTGCGATATTTCGCTGGAAGAGATGGTGGAAAACACATATCGCACCTTCAAACCCATTGCCAACGCAAAAAACATCAATTTGCAAATTGAAGCGGGGGCATCGCAAGCGATTACCCATGGCAATCCCACGCTTATTTCTCGCGCCATTGATAATTTGGTGGAAAACGCCATCAAATATACCGAATCGGCAGGCGAAGTGTCACTATCGTTGCATCGGCAGGGCAACAAAGCCATCGTGTCGGTGCGCGATACCGGCATCGGCATTGATGCCAAAAGTATTCCGCTGGTGTTTGAAAAATTTTACCGCGCCCATGCGCCCGGTCACAATGAAATTCCCGGCAGCGGGTTGGGGTTGTCCATCGTTAAAACGATTGTCGAGCGGCACGGCGGCACCATTCGGGTTGACAGCCGCGAGCGCGAAGGCAGCACGTTTACCATTGCGCTGCCGTTGGTTGGCAACGAAAATTAACCCTCATTTTACCCAGACCGGGTCCCAATCATCAAAACTATTCTGCGACAGGTTGACCATTGCTCGGCTTGTCACATCGAACCGCCAAATTTGACGGCGGTTCTGCCCCCCGCGATTCGACCAAAACGCCAGCGCGCTTCCATCCGGCGACCATGAGGGATGTTTGTCGAAAGCATTGGCATCATCGGTCAGCCGAATAACCGCCCCGTCTGTTAAATTCAGCAAATATAAATCGCCGTTGCCCGTCCGTTCGGAAACAAAGGCAATGCGGTCATCCACCGGTGACCATGCCGGGTCATAATCGGCGGCGGGGTTGGTGGTAAGCCGTCGCTCTGTGCCGTCTGCCAAATTTACCCACCATAAATCAAATTGACCTTCGCCGCGCACCACCACCGTTTGGCGGTGGTCGGCGGAAAATGCTTCCCAGCGCACGGCTTCATTGTACAAAAACGCGCGGTCTGGGGGAAGGGGCTGCCGGTTCGAGCCGTCGGCATCCATTTGAAAAATTTCCATATCACCATTCCGATTGGTTTTGAACAAAATTTTGCCGTGCAATTCAGCCAGCGCATCTGCCGGCGACGGGGTGGCGGTGGGTGCGGCAGGGGTGGGGCTGAGGGTGGCGGTCGGCGCAGGGGTGTCGGGGGCAGGGGTAGCCGTTGCCGGCACGGGGACGGGCGTCGGAGGCGGCAGTGTTTCGGTGGCGGTGGGCAACGGGGTGGCGGTAGGGGGCGGGGTGTGGCTCGGTGCGACAGTTGCCGCAGGGGTGGCAGTTACCGCCGCGACAGACGGGGTGGCAAAAGCACCCGATTTTATCCCCAAAAAAATTGCCGTCAGCGCCAAAAACAGGGTTGCCGCCCCCCAAAGCCATCGTTTTTGCGGCAGTGTCCATCGCTGCCGTTTGCCGGAAAATATGGGGGGCAGAATGACCGTGCCGCCGGTAACCGCAGACGTTTCCACAGGTTCGTCATCCTGCCAAACGCGGGTTAGTGTTTTTGCCAGTGTGCCCGCGCGGTCGAAACGTTCTGCGGGGTCTTTTGCCAATGCTTGTTCCAGCAGGGCGCGAATGGTGCTGGGTGTGTTCGGCGCAAAATCCTGAATGTTCGGCACGGGGGCGGTTAACTGTTTCTGCCACACGCCCAGCGGTGAGGTATCTACAAAAGGGGGTGTGCCGGCAATCATCTCAAACAGCAACACGCCAAGCGCGTAAATATCGGCGGTGGGCGCGGGTTTTTCACCGGTCAGCGTTTCGGGCGCGACATAATACGGGAAGGAAACCGTTTGTCGCAGAGCGGTGTATCCCCCGTCGGCAGGCAAGTGCGCCACGCCAAAATCAACAAGTTTGGCGGTACCGGCGGGGGTGATGATGATATTGCTCGGTTTGAGATTGCCGTGGGCAATACCCGCGCGGTGGAGTGCATCTAACCCGGCGGCAACATCGCCGATGATTGCCTGAATTTCCGACAGCGATAACCGTCCGCGTGCCAGTTGCTGTGCCAGCGTTTTGCCGGCAATAAATTCCGTGACCAGATAGTACCCGTGCTCGAAGGTGCCGGCGGCGTGTACGGCTGCCACGTTTGAATGCTCAATACCCGCCAGAGTATCGGTATATGCCTTAAATTGGCGCGCAAATGTCGAATCGGGGGCAAAACCCGCCAACACGATTTTGACGGCGTATGTGCCCGATTCCAGTAATTTTTGGGCACGGTAAACTGCCGTATGGGTGTCGCCCCCCAGTTGTTCATCCAACCGGAAGCCGCCGACAACCGTGCCGCTCAAATCAATATGGGGAATTTCCTGTGGGGTGGAATCGGGCGTCATCATCATCCTGTTGGTGCATGGTTTGCGGAGATTATATCACAACAGAGACGAATCGCCATTTACGCCGGTTATTCTTTCATCAAATTGGGGACGTTGCCGTCGGGATTATCCATTTCCAGTCGTTTGATGCGGTAAAGCATTTCTTCCGTCAATCGGCGGTTGGCGGCAATTAAATCGGCAATTACGCCCAGCACAAAAACCAAAAACCCGAGGGTAAGCGATGTGCCGCCGATTATCACCGATTGGACAAAACGCCCGACGGTGTCGAGTTCGCCGGCAAAGTAGAAAAAGAAAAACCGCCCCAACAGCACTATCCCCACCAGAAAAAACGGCAGGCTGAGGTACGAAAAGGTTTTCAGCGGTTCGTAAAAGGTGTACAGGCGTAAAATTGTGGCGGCATTGCGTTTGATGTATGCCCAGTTGCTTTTGATGAGCCGTGATTCGCGGAGGGGCGGGTTGACGCGGATGGGTACGCTGGCAACAACCAACCCTTTTTTGCCCGCCTGAATGATGGTTTCGAGGGTGTAGGTGTATTTGGTGAAAATGGACAAGCGCATAGCCGCATCACGCGACAGGGCGCGAAAGCCGCTAGTGGCATCGGGTACTTCCGTGCCGGAGGCAACCCGCACCACCCAACTGCCCCACCGCTGCAAAAATCGTTTCAACGGGGAAAAATGTTCGATGGTGTGGGTTTGGCGGTCACCGATGACCATATCGGCTTTGCCCGCCAGAATGGGGGTAATCAACTGCGGAATTTGGTCGCCGGGGTATTGGTTATCACCATCGGTATTGACGATGATGTCGGCGCCAAGTTTAAGGCAGGCGTTGATGCCGCTTTGAAACACCGCCGCCAACCCCCGGTTGTGGGGGTGGCGGATGATGTGGGTTACGCCGAGTTGTCGCGCCACAGCGATGGTGTCATCGGTGCTGCCATCGTCAACGATGAGGGTTTCGATACGGTCAACACCGGGGATGCGGGTCGGCAGGGCGGCAATCGTCTGTGGAAGCGTGTCGGCTTCGTTGTAACAGGGGATTTGGATGATGAGGTGCATGAGAGAAATGACTTATTTTACATTTATCGGTAGATTATCAAAAACCAATTCACCAAGATCAACGGATGAATTATTATGTACAGACACCAATATCGGGTCATTTGTTTCCGGGTAATGTAGAAAATATGAATCTCGAATAGTATCCAAAACTAGACCATAGTTACCTTCCGGTACATCAACAAAAACAAATTTCCCGTTTGCATCTGCAATTGTTCTCGGTGAGTTAATTCGATCCATAGCGATAAAACTTTCATTACCCTTTGAATCGACAATTGTTTCAGCAAGATACAAAATGGCTCCGGCATAAGGATGTTCTTCGTTATTTTTAACAAAAAAAATTGCACCGGATACCGTATTTTTACCACGAACAACCGAGGTAGGTGTAGGGGTAGGGGTTTGCACAGGTGACATCACAGCATTTGCTCTATCAACCACCGACGATATGGTTGATTGTTGTGAAATAGTTGTTACAGTTGGTATTACTGCGATAGAAGGTGTTTTTACTGCGGGAGAACAAGCAAGTAATGTAGTCAATAGAAAAAAGTAAATGTAAAGGTTATGAGTTTTTATCATAATACATCTGCAATCAATTTTTATGTGGAGATTTGTTAAGGGGCGGCTATTTAAGCCGCCCCTTAATTTTAATCACTAATCTATACTATGGGAAAAGTATACAAATGTTATTGAGAAATACCTTCATAGACTAACAGATTATCTGTTGTTCCAATTTTTACCT
>CAYPNZ010000231.1:3619-5362 GCA_964411845.1 uncultured Anaerolineaceae bacterium | reverse complement strand
TTGATATTGTATCACGTTTGGCAAATTTAGGTTCTCGCCCTACGCGGTTGATAACATCAACCTTAAATCCGTATATTCAATGTGAAAAGAATCAACTTTTGTGATACAATGAGGTCACCTGCACCGGATTTTTAACACCCAAGAGGATTACCGTGACAAACGGAAATAACCATTTTCCATTGAACATTTTACTCGTTGATGATGACGAAGACGACTTCATCATTACCCGAGATTTACTGGCTGAACTACCCGCCAACCGCTATAAACTTCATTGGTTAGACTCGTACAGTGCCGCACTACAATCTATCATCCGCAATGAATTTGATGTTTATTTGGTGGATTATCGTTTGGGGGCACACAGCGGGCTTAATTTGCTGCGCGAAGCGCAAAAATGCGGCAATAACGCCCCGTTCATTTTGCTCACCGGGCAAGGCGACACCACCGTTGACGAATTGGCAATGAAAGCCGGTGCCGCCGATTACCTGCTGAAAGACGAGTTGAACCCCGCCCTGCTCGACCGTGTCATTCGCTACTCGCTGGCGCAAAAACGGGTTGAGGCAAATTTGCGGGCAAGCGAAGAACGCTACCGAACATTTTTTGAAGACGACCTGACCGGTGATTTCATCGCCACGGTTGACGGAAAGATTCTCGCGTGCAACACCGCATTTGTCAATATTTTCGGATTCTCCGACCAAGAAGCGGCAATCGGTTCCGATATGCGCAACCTTTGCCCCCCAAAAGACTGTCTGTGGGATTCGCTGATTGCAACCATTTCCGGCAATGAAAAAATCACCTATATGGAAACCGAATTGAGGCGCACCGATTCCCGCACCATTTATGTCATCCAAAACCTCATTGGCGTTTTCGATGCCAACGGCAATCTTGTGCGCATCAAAGGCTATATTTTCGACAACACGGAACGTAAATTGCTGGAACAGCAACTGTTGCAATCGCAAAAGATGGAAGCCATCGGACGGTTGGCAGGCGGTGTGGCACACGATTTTAACAATCATCTCACCGCCATTTTAAGTTACGCCGGGCTTGCCCGCGAAGCATTGCCGGCAGATTCCCCCGTGCAGCACGATTTGGCGGGCATTCAGCAAGCGGCAAAAAGCGCCGCAACCCTCACCCGACAACTGCTGGCATTCGCCCGAAAACAGCACATCAAACCACAAATTTTGAATCTGGCAGATTCAATCGAGAAATTGAAAAAGATGCTGCGGCGGGTCATTGGCGAAAATATCGAGTTGACCACTTTGTGCGACAGCGATGCCGGATTGGTAAAAATAGACCCCGGTCATATCGAACAAATTCTGATGAATCTGGTGGTAAACGCCCGCGACGCAATGCCATACGGCGGAAAAATCACCATCCAAACCCAAAATGTCTCGCTGGATGAACATTTTTCACACTTTCACCCGGAAATTCCTCCCGGCGAATATGTGTTGCTCTCCATCTCCGATAACGGTGTCGGCATTAGCCCGGAAGCCCAAAAACACCTGTTTGAACCGTTTTTCACCACCAAAGAAATCGGCAAAGGTACCGGTTTGGGGTTGGCAACCGTGTTTGGAATTGTGCGGCAAAACGGGGGGTACATTCTGGTTTACAGCGAAATCGGCATTGGCACAACCTTCAAATTGTATTTTCCGCGCCAAGACCCGGCGGGGATTCCGGCAGCGATACCCAAAAATAATATCGAATTCCCGCGGGGGAATGAAACAATAGTAGTGGTGGAAGACGATG
>CAYPNZ010000231.1:0-3609 GCA_964411845.1 uncultured Anaerolineaceae bacterium | reverse complement strand
CGCGATTTGATTTCGCGGGTGCTGGAAGAGGCAGGGTACACAATTTTAACCGCCGCCAACGGGCAGCAAGCTATGGCGGTGATGCGCAGCGCCGGTACACCCTTTATTGATTTGGTCATTTCAGATGCAATTATGCCCATTGAAGACGGTGCAACACTTTTTATGAAATTGCAGCAACACGACCCCAATCTGAAAATATTGTTTATGTCGGGTTATGCCGACAGTACCGACGTGGTGATGAAAATTTTGAAAACGGGTATGCCTTTTATGGAAAAACCGTTTTCGCCGCTGGTGCTGGCACAACGGGTGCGCGAAATTTTAGACCGCCAAATGTCCTGACGCTCAATCCGCTTCACCCGCCGGGCGAATATCTTTCAAATTCAGTTGCAAGCGTTCCATCCCGCCCCAGCGATTGATTTCCAGCGAAAATACCGCATCCACCACCCCGGGGAATTCGGTTTGTGCGTGCCACTGTTTTCCCAACCCGAAGCCGATGGCATCCCACATCTGTTTGCCGTCGAACAAGCGCATTTTCAAATGCGTTTTTTCTTTGCCCACCAAAGTGTGATGGCGCACCGCCAAATTTCGGCTGACAAAAACCGGCGTGGGATTGCCGTGCCCGAACGGCGCGATTTTTTCGATTGCCGCCACCAAATCGAAGCGCACGCCCCGTAAATTGATTTCCGCATCCACCGGCAGCGATTTCCGCAGGCGTGTTACATCGAATGACTGCCGGGCAATGGCGGTTAATCGCGCCCGAAACGCATCGAGTTTATCGTTTTCCACCGTAAAACCCGCCGCGGCGGCGTGCCCACCGTATTTTACCAGCAAATCGGCGCACTGGTCGAGCGCGCGGGTGATGTCAAATTCGGGAATGCTGCGCGCCGAGCCGCGGGTGTGGGTTTCGCCCTGCTGCGCAACCAGTATCGGGCGGTAACACATTTCGGTTAACCGCGATGCCACCAACCCTACCACGCCCGGATTAAATTCGGTATCGGTAACCAGATAGAGTGCATCGAGCGTTTCGTCATCGGCGAATTGCGCCAACGATTTGTCGGTAAATTCGCGGGTCATAAACTGCCGTTCGGCGTTAATTTGGTTGAGTTGCATTGCCAGTTGCCGGGCTTCGACGGGGTCATCGGTCGCCAACAGTTGATATGCCAGCATGCCCTCTTTCAAACGTCCGGCGGCATTCAAGCGGGGTCCCAGCACAAAACCGATGGTTTCGGCAGTGATGCGTTTGCCGGTTGCGCCGGCAATTTCCATCAACGCTTTAATGCCGGGGCGTGTCGGCGATTGCAGTAGTGCCAATCCCCGCTGAACCAGCGTGCGGTTTTCTCGAACAAGGGGCACCAAATCCGCCACCGTACCGAGCGCCACCAAATCGAGCAGGGCAGATTCGTCTAACGGGGCGTTTCCGTTTTGCGGCGCACGACGGTTCAATGCTTGTGCCAGTTTGAATGCCACACCCACACCGGCAAAATCGCGGAAGGGGTAGCGGCTGTCGCGCCGTTTGGGGTTGACCACCGCTACCGCCGGCGGCAGCACTTCCGTGCCGTGCTCATCCACCCCCAGCAGATGATGGTCGGTAATGACAAATTTCATACCCAGTTCGTTGCCGGCAGCCACTTCTGCCACCGAACGGATACCGCAATCTACCGTGACAATCAATTTTGTGCCCGCATCGGCAAGTTTGGCGACGGTTTTTTTGTTCAACCCGTACCCTTCGGTGAAACGATTGGGAATGTACGCCGAAACATTTGCCCCCAGATGGCGCAGCACCTGCATCATCAGCGCGGTAGCGGTTACGCCGTCGGCATCGTAATCGCCATACACCACTATCGGTGTTTGATTGGCGACGGCAGTCAAAATTTCGGTGACGGCGATGTCCATATCGGGCAACAAAAACGGGTCATTAAGCGCGTAACCGCCGTCAAGAAAACGATACACGTCTTGCGGTTCAAAAATACCGCGATTGTAAAGTATCTGTACTACCAGTGGCGGTATATCGGGGAACCGGTCAAAATGGGTTTTGGGTGCTCGGGGGTGAATATCCCAGCGATAGGGTACGGTTGTCAGCACGTGCAATCCTTTTTCCCGCCGAGAGCGGTCGGCGTTTTTTTTGTATTGTATCCACTCGTTAAAAATCACGCAACAAAAAAGCCTCCGTTGCGCGGAGGCTTTGATGGTTTGCCGCAAAATTTATTCCAACCAGCCTTGACCTTTTAAGAAGGGAGTCAGTCCGGGAATATCGAAATACTGCCCTTGATATGCCAAATATGCCCAGTAGAATGTTACCAGCCACAGCAACATTGGCACACATGCCAAAACAACCGTCCACCCCAAAACAATACTCAACACAATCAAGATGACATTGACTGCCAACGCTTGCACGGCGTGATATTTTTGGAACGGGCGAGATTTCATATCTTCCACAAGCAAAATAACGATTGCCACGATGCCAATTGGGTACGACAATGCTGCCAAAAGTTTGTCATTACTGGTAATTTCGTCCATTGATACACACTCCCTTTAAGTTATATTAAGATTTGTCTAGACCAAAATTATTTTAACACATCTGACTTGTATTTGCAATTACTGATTCGGCTGAAAAGGTCAATTTTTCGGCATTTGTTTAACCGTTTCGGTAAACGGCACAGCGTCGGCACTCACTCCGGTTGACAACCCCCGCTTTTCCGCCGATAATTACCGGCAAAGGGGGAAAAAATGAAACGTTTTTGGATAGTTTGGCTACTGCTGGGCACGCTGATATTCAGCGGCGGTACATCGAATGTCCGCGCCCAAGCGCCGATGGCGGGCAGCGTGCTGGTGCTCACGGCGAAAGGACCCATCACCCCGGTGATGGTCGGTTATATCCAACGGGGTATCGCCCGCGCCGAAACCCGGCGCGCCGCGGCGCTCGTCATTAAATTGGATACCCCCGGCGGGCAGGTAGACCTGACCCGCACCATCATTCAAGCCATCATCAATGCCGATGTGCCGGTGGTGGTGTACGTTTATCCGCCGGGCGGGTTTGCCGCGTCTGCGGGCACATTCATTACCCTGTCGGCACACGTGGCGGCAATGGCGCCGCAAACCAGCATCGGCGCGGCAAGTCCGGTTACGGCGCAGGGCGGCGACATCAGCGAAACGCTGCGCGCCAAACTGGAAAATATTCTGGTGGCGGATATGGAAAACCTTGCCGAGCGGCGGGGTGAAAAAGCCGTCCAATGGGCAACCGACGCCATCCGCGAAGCGAAAGCAGCCAACGCCAAAACCGCCCTGCAACTGGGTGTGATTGACCTCATCGCCCGCGATTTGAACGATTTGCTGGCGCAATTGGACGGGCGCACGGTAGAAGTTCGCGGCGAAATGCGCACGCTGCACACCGTCGGTGTGCCGGTGGAAGAGATGCCGATGACGCTGGCAGAACAGTTTTTGGCGGTCATTCTGCGCCCCGAAATTGCTTTCATCCTGCTGGCAATCGGACCGCTTGCCATTATTTACGAATTGGCAAGCCCCGGCGGGTATATCGGCGGGGTTATTGGCGTTATCAGTTTGGTGCTGGGGTTATACGCGGTGGGACAATTGCCGGTAAATTATGCCGGC
>CAYPNZ010000230.1:0-5381 GCA_964411845.1 uncultured Anaerolineaceae bacterium | reverse complement strand
CTGTGCCTCCGGTTCTCCGGGGTTTAATTTGAACCCCTTTTTTCGGTAGAGTCATTTAATGCAATTTTAATCCTGCTTTTATGCCGATTTTATCCCCCGCGCCTAAACTGCTATTATTAACCATGTAACCGGGGAGAGCATATGAGTTCTTTTGAGCCAGATAATTTTTCGGCAGTAACTGCCACGCCGCAAACGGCTATCGGTGTTATTCGGGCAAATGTTCCGTCATTAAAAACACTGATGGTGCTTTTTAAATTGCGTATTGTGGTGCTGCTGCTGGTGGCAGCGATGGGCGGAGCATTTTTAGCCGCCAACGGTATGCCGGGTGTCGGCGCACTGTCGCTATTGCTGATAGCGGGCGGTTTTGCCGCCGCGGGGTCATCGGCGCTAAACCAGTATTTCGAGCGGGAATCTGACGGGCTGATGAAACGCACCCGCAAACGCCCGTTGGTTGACGGCACAATCGAGCGTCCGGGCTGGGTGCCGTATGTTGCCGGCGCGATGATTTTACTGCCGTCGCTGGCGGTTTTGCCGTTTAACCCCGCGTTAACTTTCTTTTTGCTGCTGGGAGCGGCAATTTATGTTTTTCTGTACACCCTGTATCTCAAACCGCGCACCCTGCTGAACATCGTCATCGGCGGGGCGGCGGGGAGCGCCGCCGTGCTCAGCGGCAGTGCGGCGGTCGGCAACTGGGCAGACCCCGGCGCGATGGTGCTGGCATTTTTGCTTTTTTTGTGGACACCCACCCATTTTTGGAGTCTTGCCATTGCCTATAAAGAGGATTACGCGCGCAGTCACACCCCGATGCTGCCGGTACAAACTTCGATGCGAATGGCGGCATGGTGGGTGATGCTGCACACGGTTGCCACGGCTTTTGCCGCGCTGATGCTGGCGTTCCACCCGGCGCTCGGCTGGATTTACACCGTGCCGGTGGGCATCGCCACGGTGGATATACTGCTGCGCAATATAAAATTGCTGAAAACCCCCACCCCCAAATTGGCGATGTCACTTTTCAAAGCCTCAAATTTCTATTTATTGATTGTCATGCTGATGTTGGGCATTGATGCGATGATTTAACTTTTTACTCGAATCACAAACGGCGGAATCGAACGTTCGATTCCGCCGTTTTTTGTATTAAACCTATTGAAACTTCTGACAATTACTCGAAAAATCAACTTTTGATATGTCATTCCGGAATTTCCCGCAGGGAAATATCCGGAATCCATAGTGAATATCTATGGATTCCCGCTTTCGTACCCGCAGGGCACAGGCGGGAATGACATCACCTAAAATCGAACGTTTTTCCGTATAATTGCGGATTTTTGCAAAAGTTTCATTTAGTTCATTGCTATTTTTACGGATATATTTCCGGCACAAATGTTTGGTCGGTGATGGGGGGGCGCACGTACCCCACATCCGCCTGCCGCGGCGGCAATTCAATCGGCTCGGGGGTAAGGTCTTCATACGGAATCACGCTCAACAGGTGGTGGATGCAGTTTAGCCGCGCGTGCCGTTTCACATCGGCATTCACCACATACCACGGGGCTTGTTTGATGTCGGTATATTTGAACATTTCATCTTTCGCGCGAGAATATTCCACCCACCGCGCCCGCGATTCCAAATCCATCGGGCTGAGTTTCCACCGTTTGGTGGGGTCGGTGAGCCGCGCCTGAAATCGCCGTTCCTGCTCTTCATCGCTGACGGAAAACCAGTATTTGATGAGAATGATGCCGGAACGCACCAGCATGCGCTCAAATTCGGGGCACGAGCGCATAAACTCGCGGTACTCCTCTTCGGTGCAAAAACCCATCACTCGTTCGACACCGGCGCGGTTGTACCAACTGCGGTCGAATAATACCATCTCTCCGGCGGCGGGCAGATGGGGCACATATCGCTGAAAATACCACTGTGTTTTCTCACGCTCGGTGGGTGTACCCAATGCCACCACCCGCGCCACACGGGGATTCAGCCGCTGGGTGATGCGTTTGATGACGCCCCCTTTGCCGGCGGCATCGCGTCCCTCAAAAATAACCACCACCTTTAACCCTTTGTACCGAATCCATTCTTGCAATTTGACCAATTCAATCTGCAAGCGTTCCAATTCGCGCTCGTATGCCTTGCGTTTCATTTTTTTGGGCTTGGGCTGTGGCATCGGATGCGCCGCTGATTTTTTCTTTTTCTTTTTGGACACGCAACACCCCCTTGATGTGAATATTATATTTACCCACCTTCCGTGCGGAAGGTGAACACCTGCAACACCCGCGGCGAAACATGCCACGCCGCTTGCAAATCGCGGTCGGCGGCGAAGGTTGCGGCGGGCAGTTGGCGCGTTTCGACCGTCACCGAAAATTCCGGCTCGGCGAATGTCCATGGCGAAACGGTCAGCACGCCATCCACCAGCGGTTTCAGGGTGATTGTCACCCGTTCATCCGGCAGTTGCGCCGGTACATCCGTCACCACCGATTCGGTGACGGTATCCATACAGAGCAGCAAACTCAGCCAATCGAAAATTTGCAGCAACCGAAACGCCGCGTCATATCGCGCCGGTTCGCAAAACGGGGCAACTGTTGCCGTTTGGCGCAATTCGGTCAGTTGAGCGGCTTCCCATTTACGCTGCTCGGCGCAAAATGCCGTCAACTTTTCCCAATCGGGGTGGGTGTCTCGGTTTGCCGCCACCCGCCGTTCGTTGAGAAAACGGGCGTGCCGACTGACCAGCAGCGCGCCATAGCGCGTTTGACTTTCCACACAAGCAATACTGCGCCGCCAAATTGCCAAATGTTCATCCACCGGCATTTCCAAAAAATCGGCGGGGCGGTGCTGCGCGTTCAGTTTTGGATGCTGTTCCCACTGCCGCCAGCCTTGGTCGTGGTTGGCGGCAGTTAACATCATTTCGTGCGGGTCAATCGGCAGCCGGAAACGGTTGTTGCCCCAGTGCGCCGCCAATTGCCCGGCGAGCCATCCGTGCGCGGTTTGGGTGATGATGACTGTCGGGTTGTCGCGTCGTCGAATCATTTACATGTCCGCTACTTTATCCCACACTTTTACGGATAATTCTCGGGCGTGGGCGGCGATGGCTTTTTCATCCAAATGCAGCAGTTCACGGTCTTTCATCAGCATTTTTCCGCCGGCGATGGTATGTGTCACGCGGCTGCCGTCCATACCGAAGATGATGTGCCACGGGTAATTGCCGTCGGTAATGTATGTGAAGGGGTAATAATCGAGCAGGATGATGTCGGCATACGCGCCCGGTTCCAGCGCGGCAACCGGTTTGGGGAAGAAAATTTCGGCAACTTTGGCATTATTTTCAAAAGCGAGTTCCATGACCGTGTTGCCGCCCATTGCCTGCGGGTTGCCCTGTGCGCTTTTGTGCAGCAGGTAGGTGAACGCCATTTCGGTGAACATATTGTTGCTGAAACCGTCGTTGCCCAGCCCGACGGTGATGCCTTTTTCCAGCATCCGTTCCACTTTTGCCACCCCGACGGCGTTGTTCATATTGCTGCGCGGTTGGTGAGTAACTTTTGTGCCGCTGAGTTTCAGCGCGCCCATTTCAAATTCATCCACATGAATGGCGTGTGCCACGATGGTTTTTTCGCCCAAAATACCGCGACTTTCCAACCGTTCGGCGGTGCGCATATTGTATTTTTGCAGGCTGTCCTGCTCATCGGCTTTATCTTCCGCCAGATGGATGTGGAAACCGGTATCCAGCCCTTCGGCGGCGGCGACACATTTTGCCAGCGTTTCATCAGACAGGGTGAGGCTGGCGTGCAATCCGAACGATGCGCCCAACTGCTCTGCCCCCGCTTCGCCGCGTGCCCGCATATCGCGCACTTTTTTCAGCCAGCGCACGTTTTCGGCGATGCCGGCATCTGCGCCCGCTTCGCCGTTGCGGTCGGTCACTTCATAGCACAGGCTCACACGCAAGCCGCTTTCCAGCACGGCTTCGGCAATGGCATCAAGCGACCCGTCAATGGCGTTGGGGCTGGCATGATGGTCAATGAGGGTGGTTGTGCCGTGCCGAATGGCATCTATCAGCGCCACCTGCGCGCTCGCTTTGCTGTCTTCCGGCGTTAATGCCAAGTCAATTTTCCACCACAGTTTTTCCAAAATTTCCACAAAATTGGTTGCCGGTGTGCCGGGGATTGCCATACCGCGGGCGAATGCGCCGTAAAAATGGGTGTGGGCGCACACCAGCCCGGGCATGATAATTTTGCCGTCGGCATCCAATATTTCGGCATTGGGATATTTGGCGGTCAGGTCGCTGGTAAAACCGACCTCTTTGATGGTATCTCCTTCAAAATAAACCGCGCCACCGGGCAATACCCGTTTCTCTTTCCCGAAAGTCAGTACGGTTCCGTTTGTGATTAACATCGGTGTATTCTCCTTTTTCACGTGTTTTTTCAATTTTACTGATTATTGCCCCAAGAGCAAACATAAGGTTGTTAAGGGTTGCATAGTTATGGTATAATTGACATAGTATTTGGTTTTCATACACACATTGGAGATATTTATGGGTTTTGAAACACTTTTTCTGCTTGTTGTTGCCGGGTTGGCAATTTTGATTGTGCTCGGTACGGCAATAGCCGCGCTGATGGTGTTGCGAAAATCGAATAACACCGCCGGCATCCCCGAAACAACCATTGCCACCGAAAATGTTTCCGATTCCGTGCCTTCTGTGGCAGAACGGCTGGCAACCCAACAACCCACCATGGTTCCCACGCCGGTGGAAGATATTGAAGCCTACCTTTCGGAACAGCGGGGTAAACTGGCTGATTTTGAATTGAACGACCTGTCGAATACTTTTAAAGGGACAACCAGCAACGGGCAACGACGGGGAGTGGTGCTACATTTGCACGATACCGAAATTCCGCTCATTGCTTTTAACAGCCAAGCCTTTAACCCGCAAACGGGAACTATCGCCGCCGAAACAAAATACGGCAAAATGGAAATCATCATCACTCAGGGGCGCGCCGGCGTACAGTGGGACGGCAATCCGGTGGGCGTGCTCGATTATACCCGCCAGCGGATTCTCGGTCCGCAGGGACAGTTACTCGGCAGTATGGAACGCCCGGAAGGCGATGTGAACGGCAAACCGTATCCTATCGGCTTTTTCGGCGAAAAAGTTGCCGATGTGACCACCAAAGTGAACGCCCAAAGCACACTGCGGTGGTTCAGCAGCGAAGAAGACGAAATGCTCCCCGCCTTCACCATCGTGAAAAAAGATTTGGAAGACAACCAAACCCTGCTGTTGGTGGGCGCATTGTTGCTGGAAATCGGTTTTTTCAGCGTGCTGTACGGGTAGGATGTGAGGCAAGGAATAAGGAGCAAGAAGTAAGGGTGTTCAGTTACACCTTGTTTTTTGTTTCATCTTCCTTTTTCTGCTT
>CAYPNZ010000229.1:0-5383 GCA_964411845.1 uncultured Anaerolineaceae bacterium | reverse complement strand
CCCGCCATTGACGTGCGGGAAAGCGTCAGCCGGGTTATGCCCGCCATCACCGACGAGCAACATCGCGCCGCCGCCAGCCAAATTCGAGATTTGATGGCAACTTACAACAAAGCCGCCGACCTCATCAACATCGGGGCGTATGTGGACGGCTCGAACCCGGCAATTGACCAAGCCATTGCCCTGATGCCGGAAATTTTGCAATTCCTGCGGCAAAAGGCAGACACCCCCACCCCATACCCCGAAACATTGGAACGATTGAAGGCAATCGCCAATGCCCAGCGGCAAATCGCCGCGGAAAGGATTAGCGTATGAGCAAGAAAAATTCGTTTCGACTGCAATCTGTACTGAACTACAAAACCGGTTTGGTAGACAATCTGGAAACCGAATTTGCCCGGCTGCGCGCGCTGCAAAAAAACGAAGAAGAGGCGTTGGCTCATTTGGAAGAAATGGTGCAAACCCAAACCGCATCGCTGAAACACCAGCAGGAAACAGGCGTGCTCAACTGCAACACCATCGAATTGCATCAAAAATATTTGCATTTTCTGCGTAACCATGTAGAGCGGCAAAAAGTGCGCGTGGCAGAGGCAAAAATGCAGGCGGAAGCCAAACGCGAAGAGTTGGTTAAAACCATGCAAGACCAAAAAACGCTGGAGAAACTGAAAGACCGCCATCTTGCCCGTGAACTGGTGGAATTAAACCGCCGCGAAGCGCGCACGGTGGACGATTTGGTCATCACCCGCTATGCCCGCGAGGGGTATTCGCATGCTTAATTCAATTATGACCCAATTGCAGCGCACCCTGTATGAAAGTGTGCTGTCAAAATTGCAGAGCACCCTCACCGGCAACCATTCCACCGGTTATGCCGGCGGTAATTTCAGTGCGCACGCTTCCGCCTTCGACCAAATTTTCACCGAAATTGCCCGTCGTTACAATCTCGACCCGGCATTGCTGAAAGCCGTTGCCCACGCCGAATCGAATTTTTCGCCCGATGCCATCTCGCGGGCGGGGGCAAAAGGCATTATGCAACTTACCGATGCCACCGCCGGCGCTCTGGGCGTAACCAACATTTTCAATCCGGTGGAAAATATCGAAGGGGGTGCAAAATATCTGCGGGCAATGCTCGACCGCTACCACGGCGATGTATCGCTGGCACTGGCGGCATACAATGCCGGTCCCGGCGCGGTAGACCGCTGGGGCGGATTGCCGCCGTATCAAGAAACACAAGCGTACATCCCCCGCGTGCTCAATTTACGGCAACAATATCAACAGCGGGAATGGACGGCATAAAAACGGAGGAACGATGAGTGGAATTGTCAACGACCCGACCCTGAAAATTTTGGCTTATGCCCTTGACGGACTTTCTACCCGGCAAAAAGCCATCGCCAACAATGTGGCAAACGTAGACACCCCGGGCTACAAAGCCGAGCGCGTTCAATTTGAAGCGCAACTGGCAGCCGCTATTCGGCACAGCGGCGACGGCGGCGGGTTGCCGCTAAAAACAACCAACACCCGCCATTTGGGACATACCGCCCCCTTCGAGCCGGGCGGCATTACCATCACCAAACAAAACAACACTATGCGCAACGACGGCAACAGTGTGGACATTGATTTGGAAATGACCGAACTCGCCGAAACGACCATTCGGTTTCAGGCGCTGTCGCAACTCACCGGTATGAAAATCTCTCTGCTGAAAAACATCATCCGTGAAAGTCGTTAAATTTACCCTATCTTTACGCATCCTTCACCCGCTCTTTACTGAAAGGCGTGTGAGTTTGTGATAGAGTACAGTCAGCAACCGTCCGTGGTAACGACGGGCAATTGCACATTCCAAAACGAAAGGAGGTGAGAAAAATGAACAACATCAACATTGAAGCCCTGCTCAACACCCTAACGCCGATGAATTTTACGGCGCAATCGGGCGCGCCGAAAACCGACGGCAGCACCGACGGTTTATTTTTGAGCCTGTTGCAATCGTTTGCCGGCGGGCTCGGCGGGGAAGCCCAAACCGAAACCGGCGGCACATCGCCGGGCAATTGGCTGGCAACGCTATTCGGGCTATTCGCCCCGGACGGCGCACCCGATAACCTGTTACCGACGCCGGACTCCACCGGAGAAGCGTCTGACGGAACGGACGAAACCGTTTCGCTCACAAATATGATGGCGGCAATCCAAGCGTTGGCTGCCGAAAACTTGCCCGGTACACTGACCGCCGAGCAGGTGATGCAAGCATTCGGTCAAGCGGCGGAAACACCCTCGGTTGCCCCGGATGACAGTTCGCCCCAAAAATCGCTCGATGCAATCGCAGCGGAATTGGGATTGGCGCAAAATCCGGCGCTCATCGCCGCGTTGGCGCAATTGCAGCAAAATGCCGCCGAACCGGCGGCGCAAACCGGCACAGAAACCGGCAGCAGTCCTGCCGCCGTCACCCCGAACACCGACACATTGCCGCCCACAATCGCCGCCGCACCGGCTGCCGACACCATCCCCGCCGGTTCGACCCCCACGCAAATGCCGCCAATCGGCACGACAACCGCCGAAGACGGAAACGCCAACACCGCCAATGTGCCGCAACCGAAATCCGCAGCGGCTATGCCGACCGGCGGCGCAAAACCCGATACCGCTGCCGCCGCAACCTTCGTCAAAACATTGACCGCCGCACAAAACGGGCAGCCATCCGCCGCACAACCGGCACAACCGCCCCTCGCCGCGCAACCGGCTGCCGCCGCTGTTACCCCCGCTCACACCGAAACCACATCCGGCGAAAAAACAGCCGCGTTGCCCGCCGATGTGCCAACCATCGCCGCAGCACAGCCATCTGCCGCGCAACCGGTTTTCGCCCCGCCAACGGTAGACGCGCCCGCTGCCCCCACCCTGCCGAACATTCCCGCACTGCATCAACTGGTTGACAGTATTTCGGTGCTGAAACAAAGCGGGCAAACCACCGTCCGTTTGCAACTGCATCCCGCATCGCTGGGGCAAGTGCTGGTTCAAATGCACGTGCACAACGGCGATGTGACCGTGCAAATGCTGGCGGAAACAAGTAAAGCGCAGTCACTCATTCAAAACCATCTGCCCGAATTGAAAGCGGCATTTTCGGCGCAAGGGGTGAGCACCGGGGCGCTCAACGTTTCGGTGGGCAGCGATGCGTCCGCTTTTGCCGCCCCCCGCCGGCAAACTTTCTACCGGCAAAACAACGGTAACGCCGCCGCACCGGCAGCGCACGACGAAATTACAGATGTATCGTCTGCGCCCCGCCCCGCAACCCGGCATTATCCGGCAGGACGCATTGATTATCATGTTTAATTTTTACGAAAGGAGGTTTATATGGCTGTAACCGGTGTAACCGATACCAGTCCGGTTCAACAAACGCAAACGCAACCGTCTACCCCCCAAGCCACCGGCATGGAAGGAATGGGCGAAGATGCTTTTTTGCAATTGTTGCTGGCACAACTTAAAAACCAAGACCCGCTAAAGCCGATGGATAACACCGAATTCATCAGCCAAATGGCGCAACTCAACTCGTTGAATGAACTGATGGCGATGAACAAAACGATGAAATCGCTGATAACCTCGCAGATGGTCACGCAAGGCAGCGCGCTCATCGGCAAAACCGTGTTTGCCAGTTTAGACACCGGCGACACTGTGCGCGGCGTGGTGAGCGGTATGCAAATTGCCAACAATAAAATCACCCTTACGGTAGATGGCAAACAAGTGCCAATGGATGCCGTCCGCGAAGTGACCGACACCCCCACCGACGACGAGCAGCAGGGAGGTTCGGCGGTATGGTAGACAAAATTCAGCAAGCCATTCTCTCATCGAATAACGCTGCCGTCCGTCAAATTCAGCAGGCACAGCACCGGCAAAACCGGCGCACCGATACCCCTCCCGCCAACGTTCCCGCTTTTGACGACCTGCTGAAAACCCAACTGGCGCAGCCGTCCACCGTTAGATTTTCGGCGCACGCCCAACGGCGCATTCAAGCGCGAAATATCCCGTTCGGCACGGAAGAAGCCGCCCGCCTTGACCGCGCGGTGGAAAAAGCCGCCGGCAAAGGGGCACGCGAATCACTGATTTTGATGGATGATTTGGCGTTGGTGGTCAGTGTAAAAAATCGGGTGGTCATCACCGCGGTAGATGCCAAAAATCGCAAAGAAGATGTTTTCACCAATATTGACAGTGTTGTTTTAAGTTAAAAAATTTATCGAAAACAGGTTCACCGGCTGGACCTCCGAGAGGAAGCCGGAAACCACACACTCAGGAGGTATGTAAAAATGATGCGTTCACTTTCGATGGCAATCGCTTCACTGCGAAACCATCAAACTTTTATGGATGTTATCGCCAGCAATATTGCCAACGTCAACACCACCGGTTATAAAACCGCGCGCGTACAATTTCAAGAATTACTGAGCCAAACTATCCGCGGCAGCAGCGCACCCCGCGGCGGATTGGGCGGGTTGAACCCCGTGCAAATCAGTTTGGGGATGGCGCTGGGCGGCATTGATACCTTTTTCACGCAGGGTAGTTTGAAAGACACCGGGCGGTTAACCGACCTCGCCATTCAGGGCGACGGGTTTTTTGTGCTGAATACCGGCGACGGATACGCCTACGCCCGCGACGGAAACCTCGATGTGGGGCTGGACGGGTCGCTGCTGCATTTGACCACCGGCTTGAAAATTCAAGGCTGGTCGGCAGACCCGAACACCGGCGCTATTGATACCACCCAACCCATCGGCAATATTAACGTGCCGCTGGGGCAACGCATTGCCCGTGCCACCAGCGTGATGGATTTGCAGGGTAATGTTGATGCCGGCACCGCCATCGGCGACAGTGTTTCCAGCCGGATGACCATTTACGATTCGCTGGGCACAGAACACGAAATTATGCTGACGATGACAAAATCGTCCGCCAACACCTGGGATTGGTCGGTATCTGACCCGAATGCCGGTTCCAGCGAAATTACCAGCATCTCAAACAACAGTGGCACAGTAACCTACGATGCCAACGGCAATTTCCTGTCCAGCACACCTGCCGCCGGCACCATACCGCATCTCACGTTCAGCACCGGCGCCGACCCCGCCGACATCACGCTTGATTTCACCGATTTAACCCAGTTGGTCGGCTATGGCGACATCAGTGTCTCTAACCAAGACGGGTTGCCCCCCGGCTCGCTGACCACCTTCACCATGAGCACTTTCGGTGAGGTAAACGGGGTATATTCCAACGGGTTGACCCGCCGTTTGGGGCAAATTGCCATTGCCAAATTTTTGAACCCCGGCGGGCTGCAAAAGAAGGGACAAAGTTTGTTCGCCCCGTCCGCCAACTCCGGTTCGGCGCAAATCGGGCTGCCGGGGCAAGACGGGCGCGGGCAAATCTCGTCCGGCTA
>CAYPNZ010000228.1:0-5393 GCA_964411845.1 uncultured Anaerolineaceae bacterium | reverse complement strand
CCATTGCTATGCTGCTGCGCAACACCATGGACGGCGCAAAACGCGCCTACGGGCTATAAAAAAACGGCGTGTGGCAAACAACCACACGCCGTTTCTATTTGCCGCTCAATCGTCACTCGTCAAAGCGTCGCCGCCCGATGTGGTTCATAAATTCGGCGCGGGTGCGGGCATCGCTTTTAAACAGCCCGCGCAGCGAACTGGTCACCATACTGGCTTGCTCTTTTTTCACGCCGCGCATCATACTGCACATGTGCGCCCCTTCCACCACCACTGCCACGCCCTGCGGTTGCAACACTTCTTCCAAAAATGTGGCAATCTGTTCGGTCATCCGTTCCTGCACCTGCAACCGGCGGGCAAACATTTCTACCGTGCGCGGAATTTTACTCAACCCGATAACTTTGCCGTTGGGAATATATGCCACGTGTGCCTTGCCGAAAAAGGGCAGCATGTGGTGCTCGCACAGGCTGTAATATTCAATATCTTTTACCACCACCATTTCATTATAATCCACCGTGAAAATCGCATCGTTTATCATTTTCACCGGGTCAACATGGTAACCGGCGGTTAACTCGTCCATCATCCGCGCCACCCGGTCGGGGGTGCGCTGCAAGCCTTCGCGGGTGGGGTCTTCGCCAATATTGCTTAAAATGGTTGTTACCGCACCGGCAATGGCGCGTTTTTTTTGTGCCTCTTCGGTGTCATCACCGTTTGGGGTTATCTGAAAAACTTCTTCCAGATATTCAACTGTAAAATGATTCATTGTGTCTCCTTTTGGGTGTTACCCGGTTGGCGCGAACATCCGCGGAATATCAAACGTTATATCGCGCCGTACAAACATTTTTTCTTTTTCCGCATCGAACCCGGCGGCAATTTCCGCCAGCGTCTGTCCCGTTTCGGGGTGACGGTATGCCGGCGCAATTTCCGCCAGCGGGATGGCAACGAAAGCGCGTTCCAGTACTTCCGCATTGGGGATGTGATGCCCGTCCCAATCAAAAATTTCGCGGTTGAAAAGCATCAAATCAATATCAATGGTGCGCGGTCCAAAACGATGCCCGCTGCGGTCGCGGTGCAGTGCCGTTTCGATGCGGCGCAACACATCTCGTTTCAACTGCCGCGCCGATAATGCCGTTTCCACCACTGCCGCCATATTCAAAAAATTCGGTTGGTCGGTAATGCCGAGCGGGGCGGTTTCCCACACTGTCGATACCGCCAGCAGCCGGGTTTGCGCCGTCAGCATGGCAACGGCTGCCCGCAAATTTGCTGCCGGTTCGATGTTACTGCCCAGCGACAGATACGCGCGGTTCATTCGCCGCGTCTCCGGTCAATGGTCACCCCCACCGAGCGGGCAAAACGCAGCGCCCCCGGTTTTTCCACCGACACCAGCACCCGTTCCACCCGTTCATCCGCCAAACAGATGTTGGCAATCTCGCTTGCCATTTTTTCCACCAAATAAAATTGCGAATTTTCCACCATTTCAATCACCTGTTTGGCGATGGTTTTGTAATTTACCGCGTCGGCAATATTATCGGATGCGGCGGCGGGTCGCAAATCGGCGAACATGGTTATATTGATGAGCACATCCTGCCGTTTCACCCGCTCTTCGGGGTTGATGCCGATGATGGTGCGCACCAGCAATTCTTTAATGTGGACTTGGTCGGTTGCCATAAAGCCTCTTTTCAAATAGCGAGTGGCGAGTAGCGAGTGACGAATAGCGAATGACGAACAATCGAAAAGATTATACCAGATTTTCCCCCAAAATAGCGAAGTTCGACTGCAATTCCGGCACTATCCTTCTTTTGACGCTTGGATGGCGCGGTTCTTACCCCCGTAAATTTTTCGCGCAAGTTGGCACATTGTCGCCTGCATGCTATGATAAATGGTAGTACCATCCCATTGTCTGTAATGTAAACTAAATTACAGTATCGAAAAAATATTTGGTTTACCATAGAGACGATTGTATTTTCCCAAACCCATCAATCAAAAGGAAGGATATTTACAATGAAAAAACCCTTTTTACTATTGCTAATTTTGACGCTGCTGCTAACCGCACTGCCCGCCACGGCGCTGGCAGACGGGCATGCCCAAAGCGATGTGACCTGCGAATCTGTGGTTACCGTGCAGTTGAACGATTGGCTTTCAAAATTGGCAGACAAATTTTACGCCAACGTGCTGGCATATCCCGCCATTGTGCAAGCCACCAACGCCAAAGCCGCCACCGACAGCAGTTTTGCCACCATTACCGACCCCGACCTGATTGAGCCGGGCTGGAAGTTGTGCATCCCCTCGGTGAGCGATGCCGAAGTGATGCTGGGCGGCGAAACGCTCAATGCCGCCAGCCTGCAAGCGGGCGTTATGCGCATCGGGCTGCAACCGATTGTGCAAACCGACCCCGCCCTCATCTCGTCTGACGGTGAAGTTGCCGTTGCCAACAACGTGTACGACTATCTGGTTGATGTGGACGCCGCTTCGGTAGTACGCCCGCGGCTGGCTCGCAGTTGGACGGTGAGCGACGACGGCTTGACCTACGTTTTCAAATTGGCAAAAGATGTTACTTTCCACGACGGTTCGCCGTTTGGCGCGGAAGATGTGGTGTGGACGTTCAACCGTCTGCGCGACCCCGATTTGGGCTTCCCCACCTCTAGCCTATATGAAAACATCGCTTCCATCGAAGCCACCGGCGATTTGGAAGTAACCTTCACCCTGAAAAAACCGAATCCCTTTTTCCTGTATGACCTCAGCGACAACCACGCGCTGATTTTGAAAGCCAACACCGCCGACCCCACCGATTTCAACGGCACGGGACCTTTTATGGTTGACCAATATACCCCCGAAGACCGGCTGGTACTGAAAGCCAACCCCAACTATTTTGTGCGCAGTCAACCGCGCCTTGCCGGGCTGGAATTCATCTTCTTTAACGATGAAACCGCCGCCGTAGAAGCCCTGCGCAGCGGGCAAATTGATGTGGCATGGCGTATGCCGGTTGCCATCTTTAAAACGCTGGAAGGCGAACCGGGACTCAACACCGTCGTCATTCCCACCAACGGCTTCGATTTGGTGCGCCTGCGCGCCGACCGCGCCCCCGGCAACGACCCCCGCGTTATGCAAGCCTTAAAACTCGCCACCGACCGCCAAGCCATTTTGGATGCCGTTCAACTCGGTTTGGGCGCTATCGGGCGCGACAGCCCCATCGGTCCGCTGTACACCACCTATTACAGCGAAGCCACCCCCCTGCCCGAACGGGATATTGCCAAAGCGAAACAATTGCTGGCAGATGCCGGCTATCCCGACGGGTTGAAACTTGACCTGCACACCCCCGACACCGGTGGTCGCCCCGATTTGGCGGTTATTTTGAAAGAACAATGGGCAGATGCCGGCGTGGACGTGAACGTAATTGTGGAACCGGAAAGCGTTTATTATGGCGATAACGGCTGGCTCGATGTGGATTTGGGCATCACCGGCTGGGGTTCGCGCCCATACCCGCAATTTTACTTGAACGTGATGCTGAAAAGCGGCGCCAAATGGAATGAATCGCACTTTTCCGACCCCGAACTCGACCGGCTGATTGACCTTGCCGGCAGCACCTTGGATGAAAACGAACGCATTCAGGCTTACGCCGACATCCAAAAATTGCTCATCGAACGCGGTCCGGTGCTCATCCCGTACTTCTTCCCGCAAGTTGCCGCCATCAGCGACAAATTTGACGGCTTCGAGCTGAAAGCCTTCCCCGGACGCACCGACTTCCGCACCGTGCGGCTGAAGTAAGTCAATCGTAGGGGCACGCGGCTGCGTGCCCCTACGGGCAACAATCTCCACACCTTCGGAGCGCCCCCCGTGAAACTCTCCCATCGTTTCAATCTGAAAAACCTTTTTCGCCGACCCGCATCTGCCGTGGGAACAGCGATTTTTTTGCTTTTTGTGGTGTTGGCAATCTTCGGACCGCTCATTACCCCGTACACCGCCACCGAGCAAACGCTATCCGCCGCACGGCAGGCACCATCGGCGGCACACTGGTTCGGCACAGACCATTTGGGGCGCGATATTTTCAGCCGGGTCATTATCGGTTCGCGCAGTATTTTAGGGCTTGCCGGGTTGGGCACGCTGTTGGCAGTGCTCACCGGTACATTTTTCGGACTTGTCAGCGGTTATCGCGGTGGCTGGTTCGATGAAATCATCATGCGCTTTTTCGACAGCCTGCTTGCCATTCCGGCGCTGTTGCTGGCGCTGCTGCTGCTCGGCACGGTGGGACCCTCGCGCAACAGTATTCTCATCGTTATTGTGATTGTCTACACCCCGATTGTGGCGCGCGTTGTTCGCAGCGAAGTGCTGGCAACCAAATCGAGGGGGTTTGTGGAAGCCGCCCGCTTGCAGGGTGAATCTGTCGCCAATATTCTGCTCCGCGAAATTTTGCCGTCCGCGCTCCCCGCCCTCACCGTCGAAGCCTCGCTCCGTTTTTCGTATGCCATCTTTTTGGTGGCATCGCTCGGATTTTTGGGCGTCGGTGTGCAGCCGCCCACCCCCGATTGGGGTTTGATGGTCAACGAAGCGCGAAATTATGTGCGGCTCACGCCGTGGTCGCTCTTTTTCCCCGCCGCCGCCATTTCCACATTGGTCATCGGCGTCAATTTAATGGCAGACGGGCTGAAACGCATTTTGCAGGCAACCACCATCACCCCCGCGCCGAAAGTCGCCCGCCAACCTGTGCCCGTCCCCGCCGATACCCCCGCGCCCGTGTTGAATATCCGCCGCTTGACCGTATCCTATTTTCAAAACGGAAAATGGCTTGATGCCGTACGCGATGTCTCGCTGAAAATGTCTGCCGGCGAAGTGTACGGGCTGGTCGGCGAAAGCGGGTCGGGCAAATCAACGCTGGCGCTGCAATTATGCGCTATCTCACCGAAAACGGTGCGGTGCGCAAAGGGGAAATTCTGTTTGAAGGGCGCGCGCTGCTCAATCTGTCGCCGGCGGAAATGACCCGCGTTTGGGGTGCGCGCGCCAATTTGGTGCCGCAAGACCCTTTTCTGTCGCTGAACCCGTCGCTGCGGGTGGGCGAGCAAATTGCCGAAGCCCTGCGACACCATCGCCAAATGAATGCCGCCGCTGCCCGCACCGAAACGCTGGCGCTGTTGCGCAGTGTTCGCCTGCCCGACCCGGAACGGGTGGCAAACAGTTACCCGCACCAATTGAGTGGCGGAATGCAGCAACGGGTAATGATTGCCATGGCATTCGGCACCGACCCTGCCCTGCTCATTTTGGATGAACCGACCACCGCGCTGGATGTGACTACCGAAGCCACCATTCTCGACCTGCTGCGCGAATTGATGACCGAACACAACACCGCTACCCTGTATGTCAGTCACAATTTGGGCGTCATTGCCCGCATCAGCGACCGGGTG
>CAYPNZ010000227.1:0-5404 GCA_964411845.1 uncultured Anaerolineaceae bacterium | reverse complement strand
TTCGACCCCGACGCCGCCGACCCCGCCGAAAACGCCTCCGTGGCGAACATTCCCGCCGAATGGTTCCTGACGCAGGTGGGTACCACGCTCACCGCCGATGTAAATGCCACCGACACCACTTTCCATGTGGCAAATATGTCCGTCAGCGATGGCGAAACCGATTACCCCCTCTTTGTGGCGGGCGATGCCGTGGTCATCGAAGGGGAAAGCGCGCTGGTCACCGCCGTGGACGAAAGCGCAAAAACGCTCACGGTGCAGCGCGGCTATATTCGCCCCGCAGCAGCGCACTCGGCGGGAACCCGCATCGCGGCGCACATTACTTTTTGGCCCCATTCATGGCTGCTGAACCTGAGCACCATGTCGCCCACCGCGGTGGTCAGCAGTACCATCGGCGCGGAACGCTGGGGCGATTACAATGCCCGCATCGGTGCGGCGCTGTTGTCGGACCCTGCGTGGGACGGGCTGCTGATTGACCGCGCCGACCCCAACGAAAGTTGGCTGGTCGGCGGTTCCACCGCTCGCACCATTGACCCCGACCAATCGAACACTCTGCTCACCGATTACAGCGCTTTCGATGCGGCATGGAATGAAGGGCTGCGCCAATATGAACAAAAATTGCGTGCGCTGGCGGGTAATGACAAAATCATTTTCGTCAACTGGGGTATGAACAATTACGATTTGCTGAACGGCAATAATTATGAAGGCTTTCCGCTGGACAATGGCGAATCATATCGCGGCACGTGGCATCAAACCATGTTCGGCACGCTGCCGGATGTCGGCGATTATTTTTCGTGGATGGAAAAGGCTCAATCGCCGAATATTACCATGATTGAAACGTATGAAGACGACGGCGCACCCGATGCCACCGGCGACGGCGGTTACGATAATCCCTGCGCCGACCCGAATTTCACCCCGAATTACCGCAAAATGCGCTTCGGGCTGACCACCGCCCTGCTGAATGACGGCTATTACGCCTATGAAATGAACACCAACGGACACGGCTCGCTCTGTTTGATGTGGTTCGATGAATATGACAACGCGGGCGCCCGGCGCGGCTATTTGGGGCAGCCGCTCGGCGCGGCAACCCGCACCGGCGATGTTTCGCTCGGCAGCGATATGCTCAGTGGCGGCAATTTTGAATCGCAAGCCGATTTGGATGCGTGGGATTTGTGGGCGGATACCGGCTATGCCGCCACCGCCGTCATTGATACCACCGCCGCCCGTGCCGGTTCCGCCTCGGCAAAGATTACGGTCACGCAAACGCAGGGCACCGATTGGCAGGTATCGCTCAATTTTGCACCCGTCAGCGTCATTTCCGGCACCGAATATACCCTGTCGTTTTGGGCAAAAGCCGACCGCAGCCGCAATCTCACGGCGTGGGTGCAGCAATCCGCCGACCCGTGGGAGAGTTATTTTAACCTTGATGCCATCGCACTGACCACCGATTGGCAGCATTTTGAATTGCCCGTCACTGCCGCCGGTACCGATGCCGCCGCCGAATTTTCTTTCGGTTTCGGCGAAAGTCTCGGCACGGTGTGGCTGGACGATGTCCGCTTGCAACCGGGCAACCGCGATGTTTGGCGGCGCGATTTCAGCGGCGGTATCGCTCTGGTGAACGCCACCAACGTCACCCAAACCGTTCCGTTGAGCGGCACGTTTCGCAAAATTAACGGCACGCAAGACCCGGCAGTCAACGATGGCAGTTTGGTTTCGGCGGTGGAAATTCCCCCCCGCGACGGTATCATTTTGCTGCGTAATTTTTCGGCATGGGTGTACCTGCCGCTCATTTTAAAAACCGGCGGATAGCCTGTCTTTGAAATTTGCCCCTTTGCGCAGATGCGATACAATTTATGCATCATTTCAAAGCGGGATATTGCAAATTTTATGGCCACGCCCCAACAATACATGGCTCGCGCGCTGGAACTGGCGCGCCGAGCGGCAGGTTTTACCAGCCCCAACCCCATGGTTGGGGCAGTCATTGTCAAAAACGGAAAAATCATCGGCGAAGGGTATCATCGCGCGGCGGGGCAGCCCCACGCCGAAATTGAAGCCCTGCGCATGGCAGGCGACAACGCCCGCGGCGCAACCATGTATGTCACGCTGGAACCGTGCAACCATCACGGCAAAACACCCCCCTGCACCGAAGCCATCATCGAAGCGGGCATTGCCGCCGTGCATTACGCCATCCCCGACCCGAACCCGCACGTGTCCGGCGGCGGACACCGGCGGCTGGCAGAAGCCGGCATCACCGTTTCGGCGGGGCTGGGCGCACCGGAAGCCCGCACGCAAAACCGATTCTTTCTGCACGCGGTAACCGGCGGCAAACCGTATGTCATCGCCAAATTTGCCATGAGTTTGGATGGCAAAATTGCCACTCGCACCGGCGACAGCCAATGGATTTCCGGCGCGGCGGCACGAGAAGCGGGGCACCGGCTGCGGCAGTTGTGCGATGCGATTGTCGTCGGCGCAAACACCGTCATCGCCGATGACCCCCGTCTGACCGTGCGCCTGCCCGATGTGACCCCGGCGCATCCGCTGCGGGTGGTGCTCGACAGCCGCGGGCGCGTGCCGCTGTCGGCAAAACTCTTTTCCCCCGATTTGCCCGGCAAAACCGTTGTTGCCGCCACCGACCGGCTTGCCGCCGACCGCCGCCGGCAATTGGCTGCCCGCGGCATCGAAACGCTGATATTGCCGCAAAATAGCGCCGGGCGGGTGTCGCTGACTGCGCTGTTGAAAGAATTGGGGCAGCGGGGATGCAACAGCCTGCAAATTGAAGGCGGCGGCACGGTGCTGGGCGCATTCTTCGATGCCGGATTGGTGAATGAAGTTTGGGCATTCATCGCCCCGCTGGTCATCGGCGGCAGCGAAGCTCCGACCGCCGTCGGCGGGCTGGGGGCGGCGCGGCTGTCGGCGGCGCTGAACCTGCACCACACCACCGTCACCCCCGTGGGCAACGATTTTCTGCTGCGCGGATACACCGCCGCCGAGACGGTTTCGCCATGAAAAATACCATCACCCGCGCCGAAGCCATCACCCTGATGCACGCCACCGGCAGCGACCTGCTGGCGCTGATGCAGCGTGCCGCCGCGCTGCGCGATGCCCATTTCGGCAATACCGTCACCTATTCGCGCAAAGTGTTCATCCCGCTGACCAATCTTTGCCGCGATAAATGCGCCTACTGCACCTTTGCCGTGCCGCCGGGCAGCCCGCGCGCCAAAACGCTCACCCCCGCAGAAGTGCTCGATATTGCCCGGCGCGGGGCGGCGGCAGGCTGTAAAGAAGCGCTCTTTTCGCTGGGCGAAAAACCGGAAGAAGTGCATCCGCTGGCGCGGGAACACTTGCGCGCGCTGGGCTATGCCTCTACCCACGATTATCTGCGGGCGATGGCGCAACTGGTTTTTGAAGAAACCGGACTCATTCCGCACATCAACTGCGGGGTGATGACCGCCGCCGAAATTGCCGACCTGCGCCCGTTCAGCGGCAGCATGGGGTTGATGCTGGAAAATATCAGCCCGCGCCTGCTGGAACCGGGAGAAGCGCATTTCGGTTGTGTGGGCAAAAATCCGCAATTGCGGCTTGAAACGCTGGCGGCAGCGGGCAAATTGCGGGTGCCGTTTACCACCGGCATTCTCATCGGCATCGGCGAAACGGTGGCGGAACGGGTGGACAGCCTGTTTGCCATCGCCGAAATTCAGGCGCGGTACGGGCACATTCAGGAAGTCATCATTCAGAATTTCCGGCGGAAACCGGATATTCGGTTCCGGGCAAAAGATGAACCGAGCGTGTTCGATATGGCGCGCACCATTGCCGTGGCACGGCTCATTTTCGGGGGCGAAATGAGCATCCAAGCCCCGCCGAATCTGACGCCCGATGCGTATGGTTGGTATCTGCCGGCGGGCATCAACGATTGGGGCGGCGTGTCGCCCGTAACCGCCGACCACATCAACCCCGAAGCGGCGTGGCCCCAAATTGACGCGCTGGCAGCGGTCAGTCGTGATGCCGGGTTTGAACTGCGCGAGCGGTTGACCGTTTACCCGCAGTACCTGCACCCCGAATTCGTCTCGCCGCGCATTTTGGCTCGCGCCCGGCAGTTTACCGGCGTGATGCGTGAAACGTGAGGCGTGAGACGTGAAACGTGATAATCTGCAACCCTGCAACTCTGCAACCTTGAAACCTTGAAACTTTGAACTCGGAACTAACCCTATGAAAAACTTACTGCAAAACGTATCCGCGCCGGTGGGGCGCATTTTGGAAAAAGCGCTCGGCGGGCAAGATATTTCGCCCGCGGAAGCCGTGACGCTGTTTGAAACCCGCGGCGCCGATTTTCTGGCGCTCATCGCCACCGCCGACTATTTGCGGCAAGCGCAGGTCGGCGAGGTGATAACCTATGTGCAAGTGCGAAACATCAATTTCACCAACGTATGCTATACCGGCTGCAAATTTTGCGCTTTTGCCCGCTACGACGGCGACCCGGAAGCCTACACCTTCACCGTGGAAGAAGTGGTGCAACAAGCGGTGGAAGCACGCGAATTGGGCTGCACCGAAGTTTGCATTCAAGGCGGGTTGAACCCGAAACTCGGCGGCGACATTTATTTGAAATTGGTGAAAGCCATCCATGCCGCCGTGCCCGATGTGCACATCCACGCTTTTTCGCCGTTTGAAATTCAATATGCCAGCAAAATTCTGCGCCGTTCGCCGGAAGATGTGTTGCGCGAGTTGAAAGATGCCGGGTTGGGCAGCATTCCCGGCACAGCGGCGGAAATTCTCGACCCCGAAGTGCGGCGGATTCTCACCAAAAACAAACTCAGTGCCGAAGCGTGGGAAGACATCATCAAAACGGCGCATCGGGTGGGGCTGCCGTCCACCGCGACCATTATGTACGGGCATGTGGATGCGCCGCGTCACTGGGCGCACCATCTGGATACCATCCGCCGCATTCAGCGCGAAACCGGCGGATTCACCGAGTTTGTGCCGCTGGGGTTCATCCACCATAATACCCGGCTTTATGCCGAAGGCTTAGCGCGCACGGGTCCCACCGGTATGGAAAGCATTAAAATGCATGCCGTGGCACGCATTATGCTGGGGCGCGATATTCGGAATGTGCAGGTCAGTTGGGTAAAAATGGGCACCGGGCTGGCACAGATGTGCCTTAATGCGGGGGCAAACGATTTCGGCGGCACGCTCATCGAAGAGCGCATCAGCCGTATGGCGGGTGCCACCAACGGGCAATATGTTTCGCCGGAGGAATTTGAGCGGCTCATTTTGGATATGGGGCGCATTCCCGCCGAACGGAACACGTTGTATCAATATCGTGCGCCGGATAAAGTTTTGGCATACTGATGTAGGGTATTATGTCATTCCCGCCTGTGCCCTGCGGGTACGAAAGCGGGAATCCATACCTTTT
>CAYPNZ010000226.1:0-5404 GCA_964411845.1 uncultured Anaerolineaceae bacterium | reverse complement strand
GATACTCGTTGGTCGGCCACACCAAGAGTTGAAACTATGTATTGAGCGGGAAGGTAAAAATTTACGACCCGGTATCAAATATATGGACATACACTACTTTTTGTGCGGAAAATTACGCGGTGGCAAAAAGACATTTGAGGTATGCCCCCTCGGCGAATGTTACCGGATGGTCAAGCGGGTGTTCGGTGCGGGCGATTTCTTGCAGGGGGCGTTTCGCCTGCGCTGCGGTTTGCCGGATACTGCGAAAAAAATCTTTTGCGGAAATGCGGCTGGAACACGATGCCTGCACCAGTGTGCCGCCGGGGACTAAAATTTGCAAGCCCAGCCGAGTCAAACGTCGGTATGCCGCCATTGCCGCCGCCGTTTGAGATTGTTTGTGCGCGAACATCGGCGGGTCAATGATGACCATATCGAATTTTTTGTGCTGCCGTCGAAATTGTTCCAACACGGCAAAAGCATCGTTGGCAATGGTGCGGTGTTTTGCCGCAGCGACGGCGGGAATGTGCCGGTTGTGCGCAAAATTGCGCTCGGCGGCACGCAATGCGGGCGCACCGGCATCCACGCTGATGATTTCGGTTGCCCCGCCCCGCGCCGCATACACCGAAAATCCCCCGGTGTATGAAAATAAATTCAACACCGATTTGCCGCGCGCCAACGTTTCTACCCGCGCCCGGTTGTCGCGCTGGTCGAGAAAAAAGCCGGTTTTTTGCCCGTGCAATGGGTCGGCTTCAAAATAAAGCCCGTTTTCCTGAAACAGAATCGGTGCGGTGGGTATTTCGCCCCACACCACCAATTTGTCTGGCAACCCGAATAGCCGGTCGGGGGTTTTCATCAGTGTTCGACTGAAACGCAGTACAATTCGTTCTGCCGGAGAAACCGCCATCAGCGCCGAAAGAACATCCCGTAAATGGGGAATCCACGCCGAAGTATATAATTTCACCACCAGTGTTTGCGCGTAGCGGTCAATCACCATGCCCGGCAGATGGTCATTTTCGCCGTACACCAACCGATAGCCGGTGGTAATGCGCGCCGGCGGAAGAGACAGCAGCGGTTGGCGCAGTTGTGCGGCGGCGGTTAACATGGCAATAAACCATTTGCGGTTGATGGTGGCGGGTGTATGATGTTGCAACACGCGCACCCGTATCGGCGAATGCGGGTCGAACAGCCCCACGCCCAAAAATCGGCGGTGACGGTTGAAAATAACCGCCAACCCGCCGGAGATACCCGGCGCACTTTGGCGGCGGATGGCGCTTTCAAAAACCCACGGATGCCCGTGGCGCAAAGCGTGTTCCGCCGCACGGGAAACATACACGGCAATGGGTTTTTCGGTTGGTCGGGGAATATCGGACAATAGGGGAAAATCGGCAGGCATACGCGCTCCGGGCGGTTTTATCTGTAAACAATAGCCATTTGCGGGGAAATGGCAAGTTTGTCGTCAGTATACCCCACCGGCATTTGACAGCATACTTCTTCCGGCGAAAATATGACATAACATATAACACGGTACAGGGAGCAAAATGAAGGCACAATTGGCGCGCTGGGTTTCGATTTTATTCGACAGTTCGGTATTATCGTTGGTGGTTTTTCCGTTGGTGGGCGGCACGGCAGCGGGATGGCGCGGTATCGGCTGGGCGGTGGTGGCATTGCTCATACTCACGGGCATACCGCTGGCGTATATTCAAATCGGTATGCGCCGGGGATGGGTTAGCGATTGGGAACTTACCCACCGCGGCGAGCGTCCGCGTTTCATTGCCGTCAGTTTTGCCAGCGATGTGCTGGCGCTGGCGGTGTTGGGTATCGGCGGCGCACCCCGGCTGTTGTGGCTGCTGGCGCTCATTTACGCCACGCTCGGTTTGACCATGTTCACTATTTCCAATTTTTGGAAAATCAGTTTGCACATGGTGGGGGTCAGCGGGTTTTCAACTTTACTGGTATTTGTATTCGGGGCGGGGGCATGGTGGACGTTCCTCAGTTTGCCGCTGGTGGCGTGGGCGCGGTTGCAACGCAAAAAACACACCCCCGCCCAACTTGTCGCCGGCGCCGCGGGGGGGATACTCATCAGCGCGGCAGTGTTGGCGTTGGCGGCATAGTGTAATTTTTTATTTAATTTTATGAAGTTTGTGGTATAATCTATTGGGCAACAGTCCTGTTTTTTAAATACCGAATTGCCGTCAATATGCTAAAATATCTCGAACAGCCGGATAAAAACAACTATCAAGCCGTCATAGAGCAATATAAAGAAAAAATTGCTCATTTGGAATATCGCATTGCGTATTTGGAGCGTATTGCCAAAATAAGCCAAACGCTCAATTCCACGCTTGATTTGGATATGCTATTGCGCAATATCACGCAAGTGGCAACCGAGTTGACCAACACCGAAGCGTGTTCTATTTTGCTGTATGACAACGATACCGCCGAGTTGAAATTCATTCCGGCAACAGCATCTACCGTAGCGGAAAAATTGGCGGGCGTTCCGGTTCCCATTGATGACAGTATTGCCGGATGGGTATTCAAAAAAGCGCGCCCGATGCTCATTCGTGATGTGACCGCCGACCCCCGTTGGAACAAACAAGTAGACGAAATGAGCGAGTTCCGCACCCGCTCGATTTTGGGGGTGCCGCTGAAAATTAAGCAACAAGTTATCGGTGTGCTGGAACTGTTAAATAAAAATGATGAGATGGGGTTTACCCAAGACGACATTCAAATTGCCACCACGCTGGCATCGCAGGTAGCCGTTGCGATAGAAAACGCGCGTTTGTGGCGTGAACTGCAAGATGCGTATGAAGAATTGTCGGAACTTGACCGGTTGAAGAGTGATTTCGTCAATTTGGCATCGCATGAGTTGCGCACCCCGTTGGCGGTAATATTGGGATATGCCTCGTTTTTGCGCGATGAATTGAGCGGACAGGCAAGCAAACAATTGGAAATGGTGCTGAGCAGCGCCATAAAATTGCGCAACCTCATTGACGACATGACCAATCTGCGCCATATTCAAACGCATCAAGTGGCGTTGGATGTGGGAATCTTCTCGATGCGGGAATTGGTGGAAGAAGTACTGGCGGAATTTAAATCGCTGATGCGCGCCAAATCGCTGCGGCTGAAAACGAAATTCTTAAATGGCGATGACCCGGTGAAAATCGAAGCGGATCGCCAAAAGATATACCTCATAATTGCCAATTTAGTATCAAATGCGATAAAATTTACCCCAGAGAACGGTGCGGTGTTTGTGGGGCTGGTGCGCAAAGGGCAAAAAATTACGCTGCGCGTCGCCGACACAGGCGTTGGCATTGATAAACAAAAACAAAGCAGAATATTTGAAGATTTTTATCAAATAGAACCTTCTATGACCCGCCGTTTTGCGGGGTTGGGCATTGGGTTATCCATTGTAAAAGGTATGGTAGAAATTCATCACGGACAGATAACTGTGGAGAGTGTACCGGGCAAGGGCAGCCAATTTACGGTAACCTTGCCCATTTCAATAGAGTTATAACGTGATTTGATTTCTGCCCGAAAAACCGGAACTCGGAGCAGGCATGCCTGATGTGATTTTGTTGGGCGACATCAATATAGACGTAAGCGCGGCAATTCCGGCGTATCCGTCCAGGGGCGGCGAAGGCGTTGCCACCTCGGTAGAATACCATACCGGCGGTTCGGTGGTGACCACATCGCTGGCACTGGCAAATATCGGCGCCGATGTGGGGGTTATCGGTCGTATCGGCAATGATGCGCTGGCACGGCAGGTTATCGCCGATTTGAAGAAAATCGGGGTAGACCGCAGCCAGATTCAGATTGACGAGGTGGTAAGCACCGGGTTAATTTACATTGTGGTAAACCCCGACGGCGAACGCACAATGTTTTCTTCTCGCGGGGCGAATGTTTTTACCGTGCCGCAAGAAACGTGGGTAGATTATTTCTCGTCGGCGCGGTGGTATCACTTTTCCGGTTACGCGCTGATGGCACAACCCCAGCACGATGCCGCCGTGCATGCGCTGGAACTGGCTCGGCAAAATTTCTGCCGCGTAAGCCTTGACCCCAACCCGGAACCGGCAATGCGTTATGGCAAACGGTTAAAATCGCTGTTGCCGAAAATTGACGTTTTTTTACCCAATGAACAAGAATTGATGATGTTGACCGGATTGACATCGTTTGAAGATGCGTTAAAAGCCCTGTTGGATATTGGCGCTAAGGCAGTGGTTGTTAAACGCGGGGCAAAAGGGTGTACGGTTGTGCACAGCGAAGACCGGTACGACATCCCCGGCTTTGGCATCCATGTGCGAGATACCACCGGCGCCGGAGACAGTTTCAACGCGGGCGTATTGCTGGCTCGCACCGTGGGGCTCGATTGGGCGGCGGCGGGTATATTGGGCAACACGCTGGGCGCTATTGCCAGTTCAGTGCAGGGCAGTGGCGCCGCACAGGTAAACCCCAATACCGCCATTGACCTGATTGAAGCCAATATGTTCAAGCCGGAATGGAAAGAATGGCACTGGGCAATAGAGCAGGTTTTGGCATATTTAGCCGAAACGCAAGCGCTGTAATCTGCCTCAGGCAATTGACACAAACCGCCAATAGTGCTATAATCTGCCCTGCATTTGACGGTGTCCTCGTAGCTCAACGGATAGAGCACTTGGTTGCGGACCAAGAGGTTAGAGGTTCGAGTCCTCTCGAGGACGCCACTTTTTTAACAACAGCATAATTAAGGCGAACCGTCGCTGCCGGATTTCCGGTAGAGGAACTTCCCGACTCTCCGCCGACTTTTTCGGCACAGTTGCCTCATGAAACAGCAAGTGAGGGCGCTGCCGCAACAGCGCGCAGTGACTACAACCGCAACAGAGAGTAGACCCGCCGGTGGTTTCATCGGTGAGGGGTGAAAGGGTAGGGTAAGAGCCTACCAGCGGGCACAGCAATGTGTTCGGCTGGGCGAGCGTGCAACCGAGAGCAAGGTGAGTGGGCTGGGCTGCCGTTTGGATGTTCAGTCTCATCGCAGCGAAACGGGTAAAGCCGGGTAACACCCGGCAAGCCACAATTCGCCACCCGTCAGGGTGAGATAGATGACGGTTTAAAACAGAATCGGGGGTATAGCCTTAATTATGATGTTATATTGGTGCGGGGTGGAGCAGAGGTAGCTCGCCAGGCTCATAACCTGGAGGTCAGAGGTTCGAATCCTCTCCCCGCTACCTAATCCCAAAGGGGTGTAGCTCAATTGGCAGAGCGTCGGTCTCCAAAACCGAAGGTTGCGGGTTCAATTCCTGCCGCCCCTGCCATCCACACAGTGCGATACGCTAACCGTATCGCACTTTTTTTATGCAAAACCAACAAACATTTTCGCGGGCGAAATATAATAGACCGCTTGCATAAATCTGTCATTCCGGAATTTCCCGCAGGGAAATATCCGGAATCCATA
>CAYPNZ010000225.1:0-5413 GCA_964411845.1 uncultured Anaerolineaceae bacterium | reverse complement strand
ATCGGCTTGAAATTCACCGAAAAAGCGGGTCATCCCCACGGGCAGCGTCCATTTTCTGGTGGAACGTAACAGCACCAACGGGAAGAAAAAGTCATTCCACAGGGGCACAAACTGAAAGACGATAACCGTTGCCAGCGCCGGACGCACCAGCGGCAGCATCACCTTCCCGAAAATGGTGAACTCACCCGCGCCGTCAATGCGAGCGGCTTCGCTTAATTCTTGTGGCAACTGCCTGAAAAAGGCTGACAAAATAAATACCGAAAACGGAATACCCGTGGCGGCATACACCAAAATCAATCCGAAACGATTGTCAATTAGCCCCAAGTTGTTCAACAATAGAAAAAGGGGCACAATTGCCAGCCGAAACGGAAGCATCAACCCGGCGAGAAAATAAGCGGTGATGATGCCGCTGCCGGTAAAAGTATAGCGTCCCAAAATGTATGCGGCAAGAGCGGCTACTGCGGTTGCCAACAGCACCGATGATACGGTAATCAGCAGCGAATTGAAAAAGTAAACGTTAAAATTGGCTTCTTCCCACGCTTTTACAAAACTTTGAAAACTCGGCGATGTGGGCAGCCCCACGGGATTTTTGAAAATTTCGCGGGTGGGACGTAAGGCGTTGCTGACAACCAGCAGCAACGGAATGAGCACCATCGCCGCGTAACCCCACAACAATACGGCAATACCAACATCTGCCAAACCGATACGCCGTGTTTTTTTGAGCGATTGAGTTGTCATGTCAGGTTTTCCTCCCATTGGCGGAAACGACCGAGCGCGAATGTCGAAACGCCGAAGATAAAGATGAACATCAGCACCGCCAGCGCAGAGGCTAGCCCGAAGGCATCAACACCGCCGCGGAATGCCGTTCTGTAAAAAACCAATCCCAGCACATCGGTTGCGCCTGCCGGTTCGCCGTTAACGCCGCCCATTGCCCAAACAATGCCGAATGCGTTAAAGTTGCCGATGAACGTTAGCACGGTCACAATGCCGATAACCGGCAACAGCAAAGGCAATTCAATATGCCGAAACAACTTCCAACTGCCCGCGCCGTCAATGCGTGCCGCTTCTCGCAAATCGTCGCCGATATTCGCCAGCCCCGCCGAAAAGAGGAGCATCGGAAAGCCAACCCATTGCCACGCATTGACCAAAATGATGACGGGGAGCGCCGTTTTGGGGTCGCCCAGCCACGGCAGCGCCCAAGATTTCAACCCGATAGCGGTTAACACCTGATTGATGGGTCCGAATAACGGATTGAGCATCAAACTCCACAAATATCCCACCACCAGCGCGCTGATGAGATAGGGCATTGTATAAATTGTCTGGAAAAAACGTTTCCCGAAGCGTGAACCGTGGAGCAGTTTCGCAAAAAGCAATCCCATTGTATTTTGAATTGCCATCGTGCCGATAAAAAAGTACACGTTGTGCAAAAATGCGCGGGGAAGTTGCTCGCTGACGGGGAAACGGGTGAAAAGTTCGCGGAAATTTTGCAGTCCGACGAATGCGCCGCGAGAGAGTCCTTTAAATTCAAACATACTGAAAATCAGCGATTGAACCAGCGGGAACACCATAAAAGTGGTGTAAAGTAAGAACGCCGGCAGCAAAAACAGAACAATAATAGAAACCGGGGGGGCGCCACTGCCAACGCCGCGAGGGCGTTTGGCGGGTTTGGTACGAGCAGCCGGCAAATCTGGGGTAGCCATAAAACACCTCGATGAAAAAATGGAACAATGCTCTGTAAACCGGATGGGTGAGATTGGCAGACCGAAACACTTGCGGTGTCCGGTCTGCCAATTTTTAATGCGGTGTTACTGATTTCCAGAGACTTAAAAGCCTATTGCAAAAGGTTTACTGTCCGGGTTTGAACCACTGTGAAACACCTGTTTGGACGTCGTTTGCCACTTCTTCGGCGGTTTCTTCGCCCAGCAGCATTTTTTGAATGCCGTTAGCCAGCAGTGTACTGCCGGAGGGGTCACCGTAACGGAAGTTGACCAGTTGGAGGTATGAAGTCGGTGTTTCGGCGTACAATTTGGCAAATTCTGCCAGCAGCGGGTCTTGCGGTTTGGTGTCTGCCAGCGGCGACAGTTGTTTGATTTTTTCGGTGAACATTTGACCAAATTCGGGGGTGCCCATCCATTCTACCAGTTTGACGGCTTCTTCTTGCGCATCGCTTTGAGCGTTGACGCCATAAGAGCCATCCATCCAGCCGGGAACCAGCGGACCGGTCAGCGAACCGGGGGGCGGCGGAACGCGGAAGATACCCAAGTCCAAATCCGGTCCTTCATTGCGCCAGTAGCCAACTTCAAATGAACCGCCAATGAAGATACCGGCGCGTTCGGTGAGGAAGAGGGTGCGGGAATCTTGATAACCCACGCCAACGACGTTTTCGGGCATATAGGGTTGCAGGTCTTTAACGACTTGAATGGATGCCACATAATTCGGGTCGAGGAAATTGGTTTCGCCGGCTAGCACTTTCTTTTCAAATTCGGGACCACCGTAACGCGGTGCGGCGACGGCATCGTGCACAATGGGGAGCATCCACGTATCTTTGGCGGGAACAGCCAACGGAATGTAGCCTTCTTTTTTGAGTGTTTCAAGCACATTGATGAACTCATCCCAAGTTGTCGGCACGCTCAAACCCAGTTTATTGAAAATGTCTTTGTTGTAATAGGCGGCTACTGCTTGAATGCCGAAGGGAACGCCGTAAATGTGTCCATCGGAAATGCCGGTAGCGCCTTTGAGGATAGACGGGGTGAAGTTGGACAGGGTGTCAACTTTGCCGTCCAGCGCGAGGAGTTGTCCCGCTTCAATCAAAGGTTGAAGTCCGCCGTATGCGCGCAATTGCACCACATCGGGTCCGCCTTCGCCGGTGAGACCGGTTGCCAGAATGTTGTTGTAATCGGTGTTCACAAATGTGACGAACTCTACCGTTACACCGGGGTGGGCGGCTTCGTAAACGTCAAAGATTTCGTTGTAGGCATCTTCATCTTCGGTGCGCCACGACCATACGGTCAATGTGACGGGTTCTTTTTCCGCCATTGCAGGGGCTTCAGTGGGTTCCGCCATTGCTTCGGTGGGTTTGAACCACTGTGAAACACCTGTTTGGACGTCGTTTGCCACTTCTTCGGCGGTTTCTTCGCCCAGCAGCATTTTTTGAATGCCGTTAGCCAGCAGTGTACTGCCGGAGGGGTCACCGTAACGGAAGTTGACCAGTTGGAGGTATGAAGTCGGTGTTTCGGCGTACAATTTGGCAAATTCTGCCAGCAGCGGGTCTTGCGGTTTGGTGTCTGCCAGCGGCGACAGTTGTTTGATTTTTTCGGTGAACATTTGACCAAATTCGGGGGTGCCCATCCATTCTACCAGTTTGACGGCTTCTTCTTGCGCATCGCTTTGAGCGTTGACGCCATAAGAGCCATCCATCCAGCCGGGAACCAGCGGACCGGTCAGCGAACCGGGGGGCGGCGGAACGCGGAAGATACCCAAGTCCAAATCCGGTCCTTCATTGCGCCAGTAGCCAACTTCAAATGAACCGCCAATGAAGATACCGGCGCGTTCGGTGAGGAAGAGGGTGCGGGAATCTTGATAACCCACGCCAACGACGTTTTCGGGCATATAGGGTTGCAGGTCTTTAACGACTTGAATGGATGCCACATAATTCGGGTCGAGGAAATTGGTTTCGCCGGCTAGCACTTTCTTTTCAAATTCGGGACCACCGTAACGCGGTGCGGCGACGGCATCGTGCACAATGGGGAGCATCCACGTATCTTTGGCGGGAACAGCCAACGGAATGTAGCCTTCTTTTTTGAGTGTTTCAAGCACATTGATGAACTCATCCCAAGTTGTCGGCACGCTCAAACCCAGTTTATTGAAAATGTCTTTGTTGTAATAGGCGGCTACTGCTTGAATGCCGAAGGGAACGCCGTAAATGTGTCCATCGGAAATGCCGGTAGCGCCTTTGAGGATAGACGGGGTGAAGTTGGACAGGGTGTCAACTTTGCCGTCCAGCGCGAGGAGTTGTCCCGCTTCAATCAAAGGTTGAAGTCCGCCGTATGCGCGCAATTGCACCACATCGGGTCCGCCTTCGCCGGTGAGACCGGTTGCCAGAATGTTGTTGTAATCGGTGTTCACAAATGTGACGAACTCTACCGTTACACCGGGGTGGGCGGCTTCGTAAACGTCAAAGATTTCGTTGTAGGCATCTTCATCTTCGGTGCGCCACGACCATACGGTCAATGTGACGGGTTCTTTTTCCGCCATCGCTTCGGTGGGTTTTTCCATTGGGGCTTCGGTTGGTTCAGCCATTGCTTCGGTGGGTTTTGGTGCGGGCGGTTGAGTTGCCGCAGGAGTTTTTTGCGCACAACCAACAACTGCCGCCAATACTAGAGCAACAACTGTTAATTTCAGTAAATAAGATTTGATACTCACGTTTCTTCTCCTTATTAAAATTTTTATTGAAGCGTAAATGATAGTGATTTGCGGTTCTTACATATAGTGCACCTCCTGTTTCCTCTTAAAACGAGGTCAATTCCGCTTGAAAGACGTATCGGTCAGCGCGATAGGCTGATTCGGTATATTCAAAAGGGCGTTCCCATTGATTGAAGGTGATGCGTTTGTTTCGCAGTACCGGCATACCTTCTTCAATGTTCAGCAGGTTTTGTTCGCGATGATTGCTAAGGTCGGCGCCGATTTTCTGTTCGGCGCGGGCGGGGGTGATATGATATTTTTCCGAGAGGATGTGGTACAGAGAGTTGTTTTCAAAATCTTCGTTTAACAGGTTTTGAACACCGTTAAAATGTAGATAACAAGTTTCCAGCGCGATGGGTTCTCCGCCGGCTAATCGTAACCGCTCCAACAGTACCACGTTTTCATCGGGGGTTATTTGCAGCGCCCGCAGCGCAAGCACCGGTGCTTTTATCTTTTCCAGCCGAACAACTTTTGCCCCCGGATGCAAGCCTCGGGCTTTCATATCTTCGGTGAAGCCCGTTAAGCGTGTCAAACCGTGCTCAATTTTCGGTTCCGCGACGAAAGTGCCGCGCCCCTGCTCTCGCCGCAACAGCCCCTCGGTGGCAAGTTCGCGCAAAGCCTGTCGAGCGGTCATCCGGCTGATGTTATATTGCTCGCTCAATTCGCGCTCCGACGGAATCATATCGCCCGGCTTCCATTCTTCCGCAGCGATTTTTTCGCGCAACAACTCTTTGAGTTGGAAATAGATGGGAAGCGGATAGTTTTTGTTTATCATCATCTATCGGTTACCTTTAGGTAAGGAAAACGCTTTTATGTGCGATAAGGTATAGTGGTTAAGTGGTCTAGACCATTATAGTGGTTTTTGTATCGCTTGTCAAGCGCTTTTTTACGGCGGTTGCAATTCTCAGTATGATTTTTTGTTCAATGGGGACATCATCACGAAAACCGGTTG
>CAYPNZ010000224.1:0-5428 GCA_964411845.1 uncultured Anaerolineaceae bacterium | reverse complement strand
TCCGACAGCAGGGTCGGCAGCCGGTCGTCGTTTTTGTTTTGCAGCCAAATGGCTAGCGCCAGATATGCCCGCGCATAGATGCTCAGGTTATCGCGCCGGTTGAACAACTCGTCCAGCCGGGCGGGCGATACCGCATCCGCTTCCGACAGCACATACAGCAGCCACGCTTGCCGGTTGGCGATGCGCGGGGCATTGAACGTATCCACCGCCTGCACCTGTTTTTTCAGGTAGTTGATGCCGTTTGCCAGCACCGTATCCGACACGCTCACATCCGCTTGCCGGGCTTTCAGCAGGGCAAACACCACATAGGCGGTGATATATTCGTTGCTCTGCCAGCGGTCGGTGCGATACCACCAACCCCAGCCGCCATCGGGGTTTTGCTCGCGGTACAGTTTATCCAGCCCTTTTTCCAGCAGGGCAGGCAGATTTTCCGTCAAAGCGGGGTCATCAATGCCCAGCGATTTGAGTGCGTGCCACGTCAGCACGTTCGGCAAAAAGCGACTGACCGTCTGCTCGGTGCATTCATATTCGTAATATTCCAGATATTTCAGTCCGTCACGCATACCGGCGGCAAGACTGGGGTCGAGTTGAATGGTCAACTGCCCGCGCCGGTCATCGAAATCGGGCGGCAGGGCGATGCCTTCCGTCACCGAACCGCCGTCCGGCAGTTGTCCCGCCGTGCCGACAATATCGGGGGTGGTATAGCGCAGCACCATCAGCGCACCATCGGGGGCGGTGGTCAGCCGCGGTTTACTGGCATCGCTGTAATCGCCGGAAACGGCAGCGAACACCAGCGTGGTCGAAACGACATCCTGCACCCGCACATCCCACGTGACTTTCGTTTCGCTGTGGGCGGGGATGGTCACGGTTTGGCGCGGCGGGGTATCGGCGCTGATGGCGATGCCCTGCGCGGCGAGACTGACTTCCGTTTCCAAATCGGTGTCGGTATTGTTTGAAACATTCGCCGCCAGTTCGGCGCGGTCGTCCACCACAAAAAAGCGCGGGGTAACGGGGCGAACCAACAGCGGTTTGGTGGCAACCACATCGGTGGTGGTTTCGCCAACGAGCGTATCGCGGGTGATGCCGACGCCGCGCAGCACCCAGGTGGTCAAATTATCGGGCAGGGTAACGGACACGGTGGCTTTGCCGTCGCTGTCGGTGGTAACGGTCGGCTGCCACAAGGCGGTATCGGCGAAATTCTCGCGGATGTCCACCCCTTCCGGCGGGGCAATGTTTGCCGCCGCCGGGGCTTCGGTGGGGGCGGGGGCGGCTTTCATCGCCATCGGGGCGGGGGCGGCTTCCATCACCATATCTGCCGCCTCGCCGAACACAGCGCCTTCCCCACGCGGTTGTTCCGGTCCCGGTTCCAAATCCAAATCTTGCGACAATTGTTTGAAATAGCGATTGCCGGAAATGCTCAAGCCGCTGGCGGTGTTCACCTGCAAACTGCGCCGCCCATAAAAGGTAGACAGAATATCGCTGCTGCGCGGGCGCAGGCTGAGCACGGCTTTATCCACCATATCCAGCGACAGTTCCGCGCCGGCGGCGGGCGTGCCGTCCGGTTCGGTGGCGGTCACGGTAAAGTTGACCGTTTCCCCCGGCTCGGTCAAGTCGGTATCCGGCTTCACGTGCAGTACCAGCGTGCGCGGCGCGGTGCTCACATCCAGCGGCAGAATGCCCATTTTGTAATCGGCGGGATTTTCGGCGGTGCGTCCCTTTACCAGCACCACCGACAGGTAGATATTCGGAATATCGTCATCGGTGACGGGCAAGCGGTAGACCGTGCTGTTATTTTCCAATTTCAGCACTTCGTGCCGCAGGATATTCGCCCGTTCCACCGTGATGAGCGCGTATTGCTCGCCTTCAAACGGCGACGGGATGAGCACTTCGGCGGTGTCGCCCACGGCGTATTCGGTTTTATCGCTGATGAGGGTGATGCGGTCGTTGTTGGCGCCCCGCCAACTGACATTGCCTTTACCCGTCACCCAGATGAAAATGGATGAGCGGATGTGGGTTTCGGCGGCGGTCGGTTCGGCGGGGGTGGCGATGATGTGATAACTGCCGCCCGTCGGTGGCGTCACGGTTGCCACGGCTTCGCCGCGGTCATCGGTGGTGACGGTCACGGTGGTAACGGGGGTATCTTTCGTTTTCCAGTCCCAATAACCGCCGCCCGATTCGGTTTTGACGAACACGTTTTCCCATTCGCGGTGAACCAGCGTCACGTTCAGCGTTTTTCCGGGCAAGCGATTGCCGTCCCAATCTACCGTCACCAAATCGATGTTGGTCGGTTTTTCGGCGTAACTCACATACCGCTGCGGGGCAAGTCCGACATACCATGCGCCGGGATGCACAATGACCGTGCTCCGTCCGGCAATTTCCTGATTGTCGGGACCGCTGGCGGTGGCTTCGATGGTTAATTTGCCGGCGTGTCGGGTCAGCGCATCCGACAGTTTTGCGCCGTCAATCGTCAGCGAAACTTCGCCGTTGGCATCGGTAATATCGCTGCCGCTCAAAATTGGTTCGGGGGGGGCGGGGGGTGTCCACCACCAGCAGCGGAAACAGGTATACGGGTCGTCCACATCATCGAATGAATAGCGGTCGCCCCACGGCACGCTGAAACTGTACCGCTCTTCCAGCACGTTCCATCGCACAATTGTGTTTGCCAGCCCGCCGCCGAAAAAGTATTTGGCGGCAATGGTGGCGGTCAGCGGGTCGCCGCGCCGAATTTCCGGCGCGCCCGGTTCCACCGTCATTTCAAATTCGGGGGGACGGTATGCCGCCACTTGGAAGGTTGTTTCCATATATCCGTCGGCAAATTCCGCACTGATGGCGTATGTGCCCAAACTTGCGCCGTCTGCCAACTGCACCGAACCGTTAAACGCGCCCATTGCATCCACGGGCAATTCTTCATCAAAAATAGTCTGATACTGCGCATCGCGGACGGTAACATGCACTTGCCCGATGTCGGGCAGGCGGTAATGGGCGTCGTTTTCGGCGCGGATGACGCCTTTAAATTGCACGGTATGCCCCGGGCGATAGATGGGACGGTCGGTGTACAGATGCACGCGGAAGGTTTGGTCGGTATCGCCGCCGCCCAACCCGAAATCATACGGGCTGATGCCGCGGCTCCAATCGGTGGAACCGGCAACAAACGGGTCGGTACTGATAACCAACAACGCCCCGTAATAAGCCCCGGCTGCGCCGCGCATCTGCGCCACACCGTCGGGACCGGTGGTGATGGTGGCAAGGTTTGCCGGCGGGTCGTTGCTCATATTCAAAATATCCAGCGTCAGGTTTGGCACGGGTGCGCCGGTCGTCAAATCGGTTGCCCACACAGTTACGCCGCCCAACTCGGTTTTGACGGTCAAATTCAGTTTTGAAACCACCAGCACATGCCGCTGCGGGGTGTAATCTTTCGGCAAATCGGGTGATGATGCTTCCAGCAGATAAACGCCCGGCTGCAATTTGCCGCCGTTTTCCAGCAGGTCAATCGGGGTGAAGCGCTGTTTGTTTTGCGGCGTTTCCAAATTAACCTGCCAATCGCGCAGCAATTGCGATTTTTTCGGCTTCATATCGTAGAATTGCCAATAGGGCTGCCGCAGCACATCTGCACCCAATTGATAGAGTTTCAGGTTCACCCGGTGAACATTGATACTGCCGATAACCGTCTGCGCGGGTTGGTCGGCATCATACGTGGCGATGAAATCGGGGGTGACGAGTTGGTAGTTGGGGGGCAGGTCGTCGGTGTGGAATTTGACGGTTCGCCCTTTGGGAATGGTATTGCCATACGGGTCGGCAATGCCGTTGCGAATGACCACCGTATAATCGGTGGACGGCTGCGCGCCGAAATTGATGTGGAAGGTGTTATCGTATTCCGAAAAATAGGTGTACACCTGCGACGGCGAAATTTCGGGGGTGAAGGCAACATTGGGCATCACCGTTTCGGGATTGATGGGGGTATTAAAAGTAATGCTGAAATCGGTGCGCGGCGGGGCGTGCCGCTCGCCGTCTTTGGGGTCGGTGCTGACGATTTTCGGCAGGGGCACGGTGGTAAATTGCCATTTGAGCGATTCTTTCATGCCGTTGCCGCCCGTTGCCGCCACAATACCGGCATCCATTTTGACGGTGTAGGTGGTATCAAACGCCAGCGATTTGGTCGGCGTGAAAACCAGCGTATTGCCATCGAGCGCAAATTTGCCGGATACGGTATTCGATTTCAAAAAACCGCCACCACCGGTAAGCGAAAAATGCGCCTGCGCCGAAGCCAAATCTACCGGTTGGTTGAAGGTGACGCGCACGGCGGTATTGATGTCTACCAGCGTTGCGCCGTCATTCGGGTTCACCGAAAGAATTTTCGGCGGGGCGACGGTAAATTGCCAGCGATACGCTTCTTTTGGCGTTTCGCCGCCGATGGCTTTCAGGTCGGCGGAAACTTCGGCGGTGTAAGTTACGCCGCCGGTCAACGGCTCGGCGGGGGTGAACACGAACACGGAGGTATTCAGCCATTCGCCGCTGCCGGAAATTGCCGGTTCAAACGAAAGGGGATTCGGCAGGTCTGCCATTTGCCCCAGCGATGTCAGCGGTACCACCGGACGGTTGAACATCACCGTGACGGTGGTTTTCGGTTCCACATCTGCCGTACCGGGGGCGGGAATAACCTGCCCCACTTCCAGATAACCTGCCGTTTGAAAGCGGAAGGTGTACGGTTCGCGCAGCGGCTCGCCGGTATCGGCTGTGGCATCCTGCGTGAGAATCACATCGAAAACCGTATCGCGCGGCAGGGGCGATTGCGGTTGAAACGTGACCATCCGCTTCCCTTCCCATACCAGCGACCCTTCGACCGGCGCGGGTGTTTCGCCCGCTTGCTGCACGGTCAGCGCCCGCGCCACCGAATCGGGGTTCATTTCGCGGTCAAACACCAGCGTAATGCCGCCATCGGGGGCAAGTGTTTCGCCGCGGCGGGGCACGCGCTGTATCACCACCGGCGAAAGCGCATCGGCGGGGACGGGGTTGTACGCCACCTGCGGTTTCGGGGGCGGGGTGGTCGGGGTGGGGGCAGGGGTGGATGTTGCGTTCGGGGTGTCGGTGGGGGTCATACCGGTTTCTCCATTATTGCCGATTGCACATGCAGTAAGTGTCACTATCAATAAGGATAACAGGATTAGCGTAATTTTGCGAGTCATTTTTGCCGTCCTTTGAATTTTCAGCCGGTTAAGTCTATCATATCGTAGACGCCGCTCGTTGGCAACAGGTTCCCCGAAAAATGAGAACATTTCTCCGGGATATTTGACATTTCGGGCGCTTGCGGTACGCTTTAATGAACAACCTGTAATTAAGGATGGTGATTATGAAACATTAGACCTCTTGCATAAATCTGTCATACCGGAATTTCCCGCAGGGAAATATCCGGTATCCGGAGAAACAGATA
>CAYPNZ010000223.1:0-5444 GCA_964411845.1 uncultured Anaerolineaceae bacterium | reverse complement strand
GGGGGGTTACCAGCAGCACTCCGCCCGCCGATAGAATAAATTGCACCACATTTCGCCCCACGCCGGCACCGGTATCAATCAACAGCAGGTCAACCGTGCCATCCAACCCCATTAACGCCCGCAGTAACACATCGCGTTGCGCGTCGGGCAGGTCTGCCAAATCGGGCAAGCCGGATGCGCCGGGGATGATTTTCAAGCCGGCGGGGGTTTCAACCACAATTTCCGCCAGCGAGCGCTGCCCGGTGATGAGATGCTGCAAATGGTATTCGGGTTGAAGCCCCATCATCACATCCACATTGGCAGTACCCAAATCGGCATCAAGCAGTGCCACGCGGATGCCCCGTTTTGCCAGTGTCAACCCCAAGTTTACGGCGATATTCGTTTTGCCCACGCCCCCTTTTCCGCTGGAAACGGCAATAACTCGGCTGCGAAATTGTGGTGGCGCGAATATGTCATCGGTTGCCGCCAACGGTGTGGAATGGGCATGATTTGTATTTTTAAATTGATATGATTTAACGTTCATCGCGTTTCCTCGTGCGGTGAGCCATAGAATCTGCCGTTGCCGTTTTGTCCGGCTAGCAGGCGGCGCGTGCTGCGAATTTCATCGGGAACCTCGCCGACCAGCAGGTCAATCACCCGCTCTGCCGATGCCACTTCGATGTCGTCGGGTACGCGCTGCCCGGTGGTTAAATAACTCAGCGGGGTATGGGTGATACACGCCAAACTGTATGCCGGACCGAATGAAATCGTTTCGTCGGTTTTGGTGAATATCAGGTTATCAATGTGCATCGCGCCGAATGCCGCGGCAATTTGCTGCATATCCTGAAATTGGGTGCCGGCGGCGATGGTCAAAAAAACGGTTTTGCGCGGTACTGCCGCCAGAAAATCCGCCACTTCGCCCACTTCATCCGGTGAACGCTGGTTGCGCCCCGGTGTGTCAACCAAAATCAGGTCGAATTGAGAATTTTCCGATACCAGCGCCGCCAATTCGGCGGGGGTGTATGCCACGGCGGTGGGAATATCCAAAATTTCGCCGAAGGCTTTAAATTGCGGAATTGCCGCCACCCGAAATGTATCGGCGGTAATCATCAATACCCGCGCTTTTTGGTTCCGCTTAAAATTGGCGGCAAGTTTGGCGATGGTGGTGGTTTTGCCCACGCCGGTGGGTCCCACCAAAAAGAGTGTTTGCGGTGTGCCGGGTGTGGGCATTATCGGCTGTGGAATTTTTAATCGCCGCCCCAAATGCCAGTGCAAATGTTCGTTGAGCACATTTTCATTATCCAGCGCCCAGCGGCTCAATTCATCGGCGACGGTTTGGATGATTTGCTGTGCCAGTTCGGTAACAACGCCCTGTTCCAGCAATCGTTTGTACCAACCGTCCAAACTGGTTACTCGCGGCGGCAGGGTGTACTGCCCGGTTTGCCGCCGCAGGCTTTGCGCGGCGGCTTGGGTTTCGGTGTTTTTTGAAACCTGTGCCAACGCCAGTTTCAAGTCTGCCAGTTCGCGCCGCATTTGCCGTATTTCACCGGTGGCGGCACGGGTCGGCTGCGGAAAATCGCGCAAATCTTTGTCTACTGCCGCGGTAACTTCCAAACGCGGCGGACGGAAAAACCCGAACAAACCGGGACGCCGTTTTTTTTGCGTTTGCAGGATGATGGCATCGGCGCCGAGTTCAGCGCGAATGGCTGCCATCGCTTCGGGCATACTGTTGGCGTAAAACTTTTTTACATGCATAACGTGTTATCCATACCGGATTACGATTCCACAACCGGCAGTTCAATCATTCCCTCGGCGTTGACATTGATACCGGCGGCAATTTCGCTATACGACAATACCGCCACATTCGGCAGCGAGCGTTCGATGAACCGGCGGAAGGCAAACCGCACGGTGGCGGAACAGAGCACCACCGGTGGATACCCTTTTTGCGCCAGCGATTCGACTTCGGCACCGGTGGCTTCCAGCAACCGCTGCGCCACCGACGGGTCAAGATTCAGGTACAAGCCTTGGCTCATATCGCCCATTGATTCGGTGAGGATGCGTTCCAGCCGCGGGCTAAGGGTTACCACATGCAAATTACCGTCGGCGGCGCGGTGCTGGTTGGTAATGGAGCGCGCCAGCGCCCGCCGGGCGGCTTCGCTGAGCACCGCCGGGTCTTTCACCGAATGTGCCAGCGAGCCGATGGTTTCCAAAATGCTGACCAAATCGCGGATGGATACGCGCTCGCGGAGCAGGTTTTTCAGCACTTCCTGCACATCGCTCAACGAAAGTTGGTTGGGGATGAGGTCATCAATCAATGCGGGATACGCCTCTTTCAAATTGTCAAGCAGGTCGCGCACATCCTGTCGGGTCAAAATTTCGGGGGCGTGCCCTTTGATGACTTCCGTCAGATGGGTTGCCAGCACCGAAGCGGGGTCAACCACGGTATAGCCGAGCGTTTCGGCGCGTTCTTTCTGGGTGGCGTCAATCCAGGTGGCGGGCAGCCCGAAAGCGGGTTCGGTGGTGGGGGTGCCGGGCACTTCTTCGGCAACAGGACCCGCCGGCATTGCCAAATAATGCCCAATCATCAAATTGCCGCGGGCAATCTCTTCGCCGCGCAGTTTGATGGCATACGAGTTGGGCGGCAATTGCAAATTGTCGCGGATACGAATTTTGGGAACGATGAACCCCAATTCCAGCGCAATTTGACGGCGAATCATGGTGATGCGGTTCAGCAGGCTGCTATTTGCCCCGCCTTCCACCAGCGGAATCAACCCGTAACCGATTTCAACTTCCAGGGCATCCACTTGCAGCAGTTCCGTAACCGGTTCTTGTTCCAGCGCGGGCGCGGCGGCTTTTGCCTGTTCTTCCGCAACCAGTTCGGCATCTACCCGGATGGCGGTTTTTTGTTTGTTAAGCCAGTAGGCGGCGCCGCCCATCACTGCGCTGATAGCCAAAAAAGGCACTTTCGGCAAACCGGGCACCAGCGCAAAACCAACCAGCATCGCCGAGACAATCATCAGCGCGCGGGGGTTGCTGGTCATCTGAGTGACCACATCGCTGCCCATATTTTTTTCGGCGGCGGTGCGGGTAACGATGATGCCGGTAGCGGTGCTGATGAGCAGCGCGGGTATCTGCGAAACGAGACCGTCACCCACGGTGAGCAGGGTGTAGGTTTGCAAGGCTTCCATCAGGCTCATATGATGCTGTATCGCCCCGATGGCAAACCCGCCGATGATGTTAACCAGCACGATGACAATGCCGGCAATGGCATCGCCTTTGACAAATTTGCTTGCGCCGTCCATTGCGCCGTAAAAGTCGGCTTCGTTTTCGATGATTTTACGGCGTTGGCGCGCTTGGTCTTCGGTGATGAGTCCGGCATTCAGGTCGGCATCAATACTCATCTGTTTACCGGGCATCGCATCCAAAGTAAACCGCGCCGAAACTTCCGCCACCCGTCCCGCGCCGTTGGTGATGACGATGAATTGAATGACCATCAAAATGAGGAAAACCACAATACCGACGATGTAATTTCCGCCAACCACAAAATTGCCAAAGGCGGTAATAACTTTACCGGCATTGGCATACAGCAGAATCAACCGGGTGGAAGAAATGTTCAAACTGAGCCGGTAGAGGGTTAAAATGAGCAGTAACGAGGGGAAAACCGAAAATTCCAGCGGTTCTTTGATGTACAGCGATACCAACACGATGGTAACCGCCAGCGAAATGTTGAGCGCCAACAGCACATCGAGCATCGCCGGGGGAACGGGGATAACCATCATTGCCACAATGGCAATAACGGCAACCGCCAGCACCACATCGCTGTTGCCCAACAGTTTTCGCCAGTTGAAGCCGGTTGATTTCACTTCGGCATTGACTGTCATTCGTTACACTCCCGTTGCTACTATGCGTGCACCGTTTGTTTCAAGCGATACACAAACGCCAATACTTCGGCGACGGCGGCGTATAAATTACCCGGAATTTCTTGCCCGATTTCCACCGATTTGAACAGACTGCGCGCCAGCGGTTTATTTTCTACCAGCGGCACATTGTTTTCTTTTGCCTTCGCTTTGATGCGCTGCGCCACCAGTTCTTGCCCTTTGGCAACTACCTGCGGCGCATTCATTTTCGCGCGGTCGTATTGCAGCGCCACCGCAAAATGAGTCGGGTTGGTAATAACCACATCCGCGTTGGGAACCGCCGCCATCATCCGATTCATCGCCAGTTGCCGTTGCCGAGAACGGATGCGGGCTTTCAGTTGCGGATTTTCATACCGTTTCATTTCTTCTTTGATTTCCTGCTTGGACATTTTCAGGCTTTTTTCAAATTCATACCGCTGATACAGATAGTCTGCCGCGGCGATAACCAACATCACCACCCCCACCCGAATGCCCGCATTCATCGCAATCTGCAAAATTGCCCCCACCGTTGCCCCCACACTAACGCGGGGTGCAGCCAGCAGCACGGCAAAATTGTCTTTTAGCGAACCGTATACCACCACCCCGACGATGAAGATTTTGACCAGCGATTTGAGCAAATCTACCACCCCGCGCAGCGAAAAAAATCGTTTTGCGCCGCTGATGGGGTTGATGCGGTTGGGGTCGGGTTTTAAGGCTTCCAGCGAAAAGAGAAAACCGACCTGCCCCATATTTGCCACCACCCCGACCATTAACGCCACCAACACCAGCGGCGCCAACATTTGCAGCATTGCCACTGTCAGCGCCAACCCGCCGCTGTAAACGGTGTTTGGCGTAAAATCAACCGTGCCCAAAGTGGTGAAACTCCGACGCATCACAGCCATATAGGTTTCACCGACATAACCGCCGGTAGATTTAAGCACCCAAAAACTGCTCAATAGCACCAACGCGGTGCTCACTTCCATACTTTTGGCGACTTGCCCTTTTTTGCGCGCCTCTTGCCGCCGTCGCGGGGTTGGGGCTTCGGTTTTTTCGCCAGCCATTGCTCAATCTTTCTCCGAAATCGGTTACGGCAATCCCAGTGCCATTAAATTGCTCACCGTATTCGCCAAATAATCTTTTATCATCGGCAGGGTAACAGACAGGGTAATTGCCAGCACAAACAATCCCAACCCGATTTTCAGCGGCAAACTCAAAAAGAAGATTTGCACCTGTGGTACAGCCCGGGCAATCAACCCCAGCCCGACATCTGCCAGTAACAATACCCCCACCACCGGCAGCGCAATTTGCACCGCCGCCACAAACGCTTGTGATGTCATTACCACCAACCGGTCGGTGGTAATGGCGGTAAATGCAAAAGTTCCCACCGGAATGGTTTTGAAGGTGCGCGACAGCGCCAAAATAAGCCAGTGATGCCCGTCAATTGCCAAAAAGAGTGCGGCAACCAAAAACGAATAAAACTGGTCGAGCGCGGCGCTGGAAGCGTTAAAAACGGGGTTGAACAAACTTGCCGCGCGAAAACCAACTTGCAAGCCCATCATGCCCGCACCC
>CAYPNZ010000222.1:0-5463 GCA_964411845.1 uncultured Anaerolineaceae bacterium | reverse complement strand
TCTGGTCATCAACCGCCAAAACCATTTGGATGACACCTGCGCCACCATTGCCGCTATCATCCGCGCTGAACGCCACCGCATCCACCGCCCGGAAGTGAAACTGTGAACCACACCGACCCCATCCCCCAACCGACACCCCCGCCGTCTCGCCGCGGCATACCGCTGCCGCTGGGCAAACCTTTTTGGGTATATGTGCTGCTGGCAGCCATTGCCATTGTTTTTGTTATTGAACAAACGATGCCGCTTTTTGCCAATGCCATCATTCCGCTGCTGCCGCCGTTTTATGCCGGGGTAACTCCCGCCGATTTTCAGGGCGGCAGCACCAGCAATTTGGTGCTGGTACTGCTGGGCGCAAACTTTCGCCCGCTGGTTGAGCAGGGGCAAGTCTGGCGATTTTTCACCTCGATGTTCCTGCACATCGGGTTTCAGCACATCCTGTTCAACGCTTACGCTCTGTTCATCTTCGGCGCAGAAACCGAACGCATTTTCGGACGCACCCGTTTTTTGGTCATTTATGTACTTTCGGGGCTTTTCGGCAGTCTTGCCAGTTTTGCGTTCAGCGGCGCAACCATTTCCGCCGGTGCCAGCGGCGCAATTTTCGGCATTGTGGGGATGCAGGTTGCCTATTTTTACCGTTACCGCGATATGCTCGGCACTTTCGGACGCAGCCGGCTCATCAATGTGGGCATCATCGTTGCCATTAACATCTTTTTCGGAATGTCCATGCCGGGTATTGATAACTGGGCGCATTTGGGGGGACTCATTTCCGGCACACTCATCGCCTTCAAATTTATGCCCGAATATCAACTGGTTGACCCGTACACCACCCCCCGAATGGTAGATGCCGCATCGCCATTGAAACAAGCGTGGGTGCCGCTGCTGGCAACCGCACTGCTGGCAGCGGGCACATTTGCGCTGGTGGGAGGCTGAAATGCCCCGTTACGCCGAAGTGGTGGTTAACCGTCCCATCCTTCTGCGCCGCCGCATATCCACACACGGCGAACCCCACACCGAGTGGCGCACCGCCGATGACACGCGCCAAAAAACCTTCCACTATCACCTGCCCCCCGAATTGAGCGACCGCGCCCGCGTGGGGCAATTGGTTGCCGTGCCCTTCCGCACACAAATGCTGCAAGCCGTCATCGTTGGGTTGGGCGACACCAGCCCCGTCGCCGAAACCCGTCCCGTTTCCGCCATTTTGGATGAACAACCGGTGGTAAATGCCGCCCAATTGGCGTTGGCGCGCTGGCTTGCCCGCGAATATCTTGCCCCGCTGCCGACCGTGCTGCGCCATTTTTTGCCCCCCGGCGCCAACCGCCAACCGCTAACCGTCGTCGAACCGCTGACCGACAACCCCGCCCCGCCCGGACTGTCGCCCACAGAAATGGCGCTGCTGCGCTATTTGCAAATGCAGAAAAAACCCGTTTCGCTGGAAGAATTGGACGCGCACACGGTCAAATCGCTGGCAGAAAAAAAACTGGTGCAGCGCCGCGCCACCCTTTCCAAACCGCGTGTCGGTCCGCGCATCGAACGCACGGTACAATTGCTGATTGCCCCCGATGAATTTGAAGAAGCCCTTTTCCGCGTGGGGCGAAACAGCAAACAAGCCGACATCCTCCGCTTTTTGTGGCAATCCGACGACCCCCTGCCCCGCGAAACGGCGGTGCTGGCAGCGGCGGGTGCAGCCGGTGATTCGCCGCTGAAAGGGTTGGAAAAACGGGGTTGGATTGAACGACTGCCCGCCCAAACATTGGCGCTGCCCGTTCCGAATTTTTCCGGCGCGGAAAATCTATCGGCGGCGGAAAAAACGCTGCTGACCACCCTGCAATCGGCGGGGCAACCGGTGGATATAGCATCACTGCCCCCTGATGCCAAACCCGCACTGAAATCGCTGCACGAGCAACAGGCGGTCATTCTGCTGAAAGAACCGCCGCGCGTCGCCCTGCGCCTGCCCCCCGCCGCTGTGCCCGCCGCCATCATCGCCCTGCGCGGCGCGGAAAAACACGCCCGCGTACTGGAACTTTTGGCACAGGAAGAAGGTTCGGTATGGCTGGGCTGGGTTTTCGCCCAAACCGATGCCACCCAAAAAACGCTGTCGGATTTGGCGGCAATCGGGGCGGTCGCGCTGGATGAAGCCCGCCGCTGGCGCGACCCGCTGGCGGGAAAAGTGTTCGTGCCGGCAACCGCCCCAACGCTCACCCGCGAGCAGCGCGATGTGCTGGCGCAAATTACGCCCGCGCTGGAACATTTCGGCAAACCTTTTTTGATTCACGGCGTAACCGGCGCCGGCAAAACCGAAATCTACCTGCAATCCATCGCGCGGGTGCTGCGGCGCGGGCAAAGCGTTATTTTTCTGGTTCCCGAAATTATGCTCGCCACCCAAATCATCGAGCGGGTGCGGGCACGCTTTCCCGAACGGGTGGCAGTGTGGCATTCCGCCCTCTCTCCCGGCGAACGGTTCGACACGTGGGAACGGGTGCGTGCCGGTAAATTGTCCATCGTGGTCGGGGCGCGGTCGGCGCTGTTTGCACCCGTGCAGCGGCTGGGGCTGGTCATTGTGGATGAAGAGCACGAACCGGCATACAAACAAAACCGCGAACCCGCCTTCCACGCCCGCGAAGCCGCTATCGAATTGGCGCGGCTGAACGATGCGCCCGTCATTTTGGGCAGCGCCACCCCCGATGTGGTCAGTTTTCGGAAAGCGGAACGGGGTGAATACCGCCTGCTGTCGCTGCCGAACCGCATTTTGGCGCACGCCGAACATTTGGCGGTGCAAGCCGCTCTACTCAAAAAGAAACGCGCCAACATCGCCCTGCCGCGCGGCAAATCAGTGGTCACGCTCCCCCTGCCGCCGGTGGAAGTGGTTGATTTGCGGGAAGAACTGAAAGCGGGCAATCGCAGTATCTTCAGCCGGGCGCTCACCGCAGCAATTGCCGAAACGCTCAACCGCGGCGAACAGATTATTTTGTTTCTCAATCGGCGCGGCACGGCAACATTTGTAATGTGCCGCGATTGCGGTTATGTGGCGGCGTGCCCCCGCTGCGACAGCACGCTCACCTTTCACCAACCGAGCGGGCAACTGGTATGCCATCACTGCGGCTACCGCGGCGAGTCGCCGAGCGTGTGCCCCGAATGCGGCAGCGAGCGCATTCGCTATTTCGGGCTGGGCACGGAACGGGTGGAAGCCGCGCTGAAACGGCAATTTCCGCAGGCGCGCCCCATCCGCCTCGACCGGGACACCACCCGCAAGCCGGGCAGCCATTACACTTTTTTGCAGCATTTCATCGCCGGACGGGCAAATGTAATGATTGGCACGCAGATGGTTGCCAAAGGGCTGGATTTGCCGCTGGTCACGCTGGTGGGGGTCATCTCGGCAGATACCGCGCTGTATCTGCCCGATTTTCGCGCCGCAGAGCGCACCTTTCAGGTGTTGATGCAAGTGGCGGGACGTGCCGGGCGCAGTCCGCTGGGCGGAAAAGTCATTGTGCAAACTTACACCCCCGACCAGCCCGCCATCATCGCTGCCGCAGCGCACGATTACGCGAAATTTTACACGGATGAGATTCAATTTCGATATGAGCAGGGGTATCCGCCCTTTAAACGGCTGGCGCGATTGACCTTTGCCGGATACGGGCGCGAGCCATCGCAAGCGGAAGCGGAAACGCTGGCAAATGAATTGCGGCTGTGGGTTGACCGCGAAGGGTTTCCCGCGGTGGAAATTATCGGACCCGCGCCGACATACATCCCGCGGGTGGGCAATCGCTACCGGTGGCAAATTTTGGTGCGCGCGCCCAACCCCGCCGAAATTCTGCGCCCGGTGCCGCTGCCGCTCAACTGGCGGGTGGATATTGACCCGGTCAGCCTGCTGTGAGTTATATACTTGTCGGCGTCACAATTTATCATTTAAAGAGGTAGGGGCGACCCTTGTGGTCGCCCAAAAGTGGGCGAGAAAACCGGGCAACCACGAGGGTTGCCCCTACATTCAACCACCTACCGGCAAACAATTAGGTTCGTTTATGACGCTTGAGTATAGGTTTTGAGTTTCGAGTTCAAAGAACAAAGGAGCCATTATGGCATCATCTGAACATATGCGCCGACGGTATATCGGGGGCAGTGTGCCCTGGGACCATACCGACCCGCCGCCGGAGGTACTGGAATTTGTGCCAACTTTGCCCCAGGGACGCGCCCTCGATTTGGGATGCGGCTACGGGCGCGCATCCATTTTTTTGGCGCGATTGGGTTGGCAAGTGGACGGGGTAGATTTTGTACCCGAAGCCATCGCCGAAGCGAAAAAACGTGCGGCGGCGGCAGGGGTTACGGTAAACTTTCACGCGGGGGATGTAACCCGGCTCGATTTTCTGACACCGGGGTACACATTTGCATTGGATGTCGGCTGCGCCCACAATCTTCAACCGGCAGAATTGACGGCATACGCGGCAGAAGTACGGCGGCTGCTTGCTCCGGGCGGTTATTATATGCTCACCGCCCGCATCGAACCGAAAAAATCTCCCGCCGAACCCGGACCACGCGGAACAACCGAGGCTGCACTGCGAGCCGCTTTCGCAGAAGGGTTCACGCTGGAATGGGTCAAACGCGGTATTGACCGTCCACACGGCAATGCACAATGGGCATCGGGCTGGTTTCGCTTTCGGCGAACAACATAAAAAAACGGGATGCCGTTGCGCATCCCGTTTACGGTTGAAAATAGTGCCGGCAATTGTCATTGCGAGCCGAAGGCGAAGCAATCCCCGGCGATAGGGCACAGCGATTGCTGCGGGCTACGCCCTCGCAATGACATATCAGCTACTTTTAATTACGCTGCCAAAATTTTCCTGCGTTTCTCATCTAAATTTGCCAGCAAATCTTCAAAGGCTTTGGCAAACGCCGCAACGCCCTGTTTTTGCAGCGTTTCGGTCAATTCAGCGTAATCAATGCCCAAAGCGGCAACGGCATCCATCGTTGACAACGCGGCATCCACATTTTGCGTCAGGCGTGGTTCGGCAACGCCGTGGTCTTTAAAAGCGGCAATCGTTTGCGGCGGCATGGTATTCACCGTGTCCGCGCCGATGAGTTCCTCCACATACAGCACATCGGAATAGGCGGGATTTTTGGTGCTGGTGCTCGCCCACAGCGGACGCTGCACTTGCGCGCCTTTCGCTTTCAGCGCGGCAAATCGTTCGCCGCCGAAAACCTGCCGGAAGCGGCGATAGGCGGCTTTGGCATTTGCCACGCCCATTTTGCCGCGCAGCGCCAACGCCTCTGCCGTGCCGATGGCTTCCAGCGCGTTGTCGAAAATGGTATCCACCCGGCTGACGAAAAATGATGCCACCGATGCCACCCGGCTCAAATCGCCGCCGGCAGCCGCCAGTTTTTCCAACCCGGCAAGATATGCGTCTGCCACAGCATCATAATGCTGCAAACTGAACATCAGGGTTACGTTGATATTGATACCCGCGCCGATGA
>CAYPNZ010000221.1:0-5493 GCA_964411845.1 uncultured Anaerolineaceae bacterium | reverse complement strand
GGGCGGTCGAACCGGATACCGTTTGCGCGTAGCCAATTCTCTGCCCATTGAGCCTCTGTCGGCGGCACGGTAAATTCCGTTTCGCCGACGGTGTCGGCGGCGGGCGGTATATTTTCGCCATGGATGGCAAATTGCGCCAGCCGAAAGTTTTGCGCCACTTCGTGCTGCCGGTCGGCATAGGGCAGGGGATGGGTTAAAAACGGGCGCACGCCGTCTATCGCGTAGCCAATGCGGCGCGGAATGCCGGCGGCGGCGGCGAGCCACGCGCCCCACCAATGGTCGAAACGCAAAATGACGGCGGTCTCGAACCGGTGCGGTTTCAACATGCGGGCTTGTGCCGCCAAATAACGGTACGGCTGCCACAGCGACGGTTTTTCGGTGCGGGTGAAACCGGGAAAATCGCAGGTGAGAATCTCGTCCACGTGGGGATTGTTCTGCACGATGGGCAATCCCCATTTGCCGACCAGCAGCGAGATGTGCGCACCCGGCAGCGATTGCCGCAGATGACGCAGGGCGGGGGTGAGAAAAAGCAGGTCGCCCAGATGGTCGGGGCGGATGAGCAGGATTTTCCCCGCCTCAGCCGGGGCGGGTGCGCGGCGAGCCAGCCATGCCCCGGCGAGCCGCAATCCCCAGCCGCGCAACCGGTGCGAAAAATGCGTCTGCGCCGGTGCGGAGGGGGCGGGGACGGGCAAATCGACAAAAGCGGGGTCGAGGGGGATATGTGAGATTGGGGATTGGAAATTGGTCATTTGTGTAAAACGTATTGCGTATTGCGTGAAATGTGAAAATCCGAAGTCCGAAGTCCGAAGTCCGAAGTCCAAAGTCTAAAGTCCAAAGTTGGGATGTGAGACTTGAGACTTGGGACTTGAGACTTGAAACCCGAGACTCAAAACCCGAAACCCGAAACCCCAAACCCCAAACCCCAAACCCCTCAATACAACCGTTCAAACGCGGGGACGAGCGCTTCCCATGTGAACCGGTCGGCGACGAATTGGCGGGCGGTTTCGCCGAGTTTTTGCCGTGCGACGGGGTCGTCCAGCAATTGCAAAACGGTGTCTGCCATGGCGGCGGGGTCGTCCACCAGCCGCATTTCCTGCCCGTCCGTCACGCCGAACCCTTCCGCGCCGACAGTGGTGGCGACGATGGCTTTGCGCATTGCCATCGCTTGCAGCAGTTTCAGCCGGGTGCCGCCGCCCACCCGAAACGGGGCGACATACACCGCGCCCCCGGCGATATACGGTTCCACCGCGTCCACAAAGCCGGTGATGGTGATAGCACGATTGCCGCGCAGGGCATCGAGCCGCGGGTGCGGACGCTGCCCCACAATGGCGAACGTGCTTTCGGGTCGGCGCGCCAAAATTCGCGGCAAAACTTCTTGCCCGAACCACAGCACCGCATCAATATTGGGGCGATAATCCATTTTGCCGGTGAAAACCATATCGAAAGGGATGGGCGTTACCGGCGCATCATATTTTTCCAGCGCCACACCGTTCGGCACAACTTCAATTTCCAGCGATGAATCGAGCGCGCGGATGGCGGCGCGGTCGGCATCGCTGACGGCAACCACCCCGTCGGCGGCGCGGCACACCCACCGTTCATACCGGCGCAGGCGCAGGGTTTGCACCAAACTGTATGCGGCGGCAATCCAGCGGCGCGGATTTTTCACATCGGTGGTAAAATTGCGCCATTGCAGCAGCCATTCGGCGTTGTGGTCATCGTAAATTATTTTTGCCGCGGGGATAACCTGACGCACGATGGGCAGGTATGGCGCCATCTCGATGCCTTCCACATGTACCACATCCACCGGATGGGCAGCGAGAAAGGTTTGCAGCCGGGCGGCAAATTCCGCCGACCACAGCCGCCAGCTCATATCGGGGCGGCGGGTGGTGAGCATTTGCCGCAGGCGGGTGGCGGTGGTGCGGCGGGGCACGGGCAGCGTTTCGATGGTGGCGCACAGGTCAGCCAGCAGACCGGGGTCGGCGGGCTGGTCGGGTTCCAAAAAGGTGAGCAGGTGGATGGTATGGCGTTTTGCCAGTTCCGCGATGAGGTTAAAATTGCGAATGGTGGTTCCCTGAAAGGTGGGATATGGTCGCTGCGGGGTGAGGAAAAGAATATTCATAGTTGTGCGTTTTGGCTTGTCCCCCAAATTTTCAGCACCGATTCGGTTGACTGCACGGTGCAAAATTCGCCATTAAGGCTTGCCAATTGGGTTTCGTGCATCATTTTTGCAGAAAAATGTGTGCCATCGGGGGCGGTGCGGTCAAATGTGGCGGTGGCATCAGATACCTACGTGACATCAAAACCGAGATTGCCTGCCATACGGCTGGAGGTCGAAACGCAATGGTCGGTGGTGGGTCCGACAATCCCCAGCGCGGAAATGCCTTCGGTACGCAGATATGCTTCCAAATTGGTGCCGATAAAGGCGCTGTTGACGGTTTTTTGAAATTGTTTTTCGGTGGGTAAGGGTTCGGCTTCCGGTTTGAATCCGAAACCGGGGGCATCGGGACGCAATGGCGAGTTCGGTTCAGTGGAGGCGTGGCGCACGTGAATGACGGGTAAATTTTGGCGACGCCATGTGGCTAACAACCGGGCAATGTTTGCTTCGGCGGTGGGGTTGTTTCTGGTTCCCCATACCGGGTTGTCGAACCCCAGTTGAACGTCAATGAGCAGTAATGCCGGATTTTCCATTGAGTACCCTGAATTTAATTGTTGACGGTTTTGCGGTAGACGGCGAGTGTTTCGCGGGCGGCTTGTTCCCAACTGAAATTGGCGGCGCGGGTCAATCCTTTTTCGATGAGGGTGGTGCGCAGCGATTCGTCTTCCAGCAGGCGGTTCATTGCCACGCCGAGCGCCTCTTCGTCCAGCGGGTCAACCATCAGGGCGGCATCGCCCACCACTTCCGGCATCACTTTTATTTTCGACACGATAACCGGTGTGCCGCAGCGCATCGCTTCCAGCGGCGGCAAGCCGAAACCTTCGTAAAAAGAGGGGTACACCAGCATGCTGGCGGCGTTATACAGATAATTCACTTCCGCATCGTGGACGCGCCCCAGCAAAACCACATCGTTTTCCAACCGCAATTTGTGGATGGTTTCATCCACTTCTTCAAATAGCCAACCTTTACTGCCTGCCAGCACCAGTTTTTCCGGGCGATGGTGATGGTCTTTCAGCCAGCGGAAGGCTTTCAGCAGAGCGGGAATGTTTTTTCTCGGTTCGATGGTGCTGATGAAAAAGAGAAAGCCCGCGTCCAGCCCGAAGGTTTTTTTCACGAAAGCGCGGGCTTCGGTTTTGTCGATGGGGTGGTAGATGGGGTTGACCCCTTCGTAAATGACGGTGATTTTTCGCTGCGGCACACCGAGCAATTTTACCAAATCTTCTTTGGTGGCTTGCGACACGGCGATGATATGGTCGGTGCTGCGCACGGCTTGGTCAATTTGCCCGTAATATCGTGCCGATTCTTTGGTCATAAATTGCGGGTACAGCAAAAATGCCAAATCATGCACGGTGATGACCGATTTGAAATTGCGGTTGAAGGGGGGGATGAAATCGGGTGAGTGGAGCAAATCCAGCCCGAGCCGGCGCAATTCCACCCGCAACGCCGATTGTTCCAACCGGTGATGGCTGGGTGTCCACAATGATGCGCGGGCGAAGTTGTGGTTTTCCACAATTTTGGTGTTGTCTTTTCGGCTTTGCAGCAAGAAAAATTGGTCGTCTTCGGGTGCCAAAGATTCCAGCCCGCGTGTCAAGTGGATGATATATTGTCCAATACCGGCTTTGCTGTAAAAAACCAATCGTGCATCGATGCCAATCCGCATCTGCAACACCTCAGAAAAAATACGGTGTCCTTCAACTATTGTTGAAGGGCACCGTTGTCCCGCTTGTTTTGTGCCGATATGATACATTAGAGCGGGCAATTTGAAAAATTTTGCTTTAATATTCGGTATAGTCAATCGGGTCGTCGGCGTCGGATGCGGGTGCATCGGGTGATGCCGGCGGTTCGGGGGTTGCCGGTTCGGATGCGGCGGGCGTTTCCGGCGGTTCCGGCGACCACAGCACTTCGCGCGCACCCTGCCGATTCGGCGGGCTGACCACGCCTTTTTCTTCCAACTGGTCCATCAACCGCGATGCCCGCGGATAGCCGATACCGAGTTTTCGTTGCAGGTACGATGTGCTGGCGCGCTGCGTTTCAACCACCAGTTTTGTGGCGCGCTCCAACATGTCGTCTTTGCGAGATTCTTCCAGAATATCTGCCCACGGCATGCGCTCTTGCGCCGGTTCGCTGCCGGTGCCGGACGGGGCGGCGGATGATGGCGGCGTCGGGGTGGATGCGGACGGTGTTGCCGCGGGAGACGTCGGTGCGCCGATGGCGGCGGTTGTGTTGCCGGATGACCCGCCTGCCCATTTCCAATAGTGAACCACATTTTTTATTTCCGCATCCGAGACAAAACAGCCCTGCAACCGCGCCAATTTCGGTGAATCCGGCGCTTGATAGAGCATATCGCCTTTGCCCAGCAGTTTTTCGGCGCCGGGGGTGTCAATGATGACCCGCGAATCAATTTGGCTGCTCACGGCAAAAGCGATGCGTGCCGGGAAGTTGGCTTTTATCAGTCCCGTCACCACATCGGTAGAGGGGCGTTGGGTGGCGATAATCATATGGATGCCGGTAGCCCGCGCCATCTGCGCAATGCGGGCAATATAGCGCTCAATCTCATCGGCGGCAAGCATCATCAAATCTGCCAATTCGTCAATGATGACCACCATAAACGGCATTTTCTCTTCTTTGGGCATTCGTTGATTGTAGGTGGCAATGTTTCGCGCACCCAGTTTGGCAAAGGCTTTGTACCGGCGTTCCATTTCGCGGGTAACCCATGCCAGCGCGCCCGCCACTTGCTCAAAATCGGTAACAACCGGCGCAATCAAATGAGGAATGCCGTTATATGAAGTCAGTTCCACCATTTTGGGGTCAATCATCAGCAATTTTAACTCATCGGGGGTGTGGGTCATCAGCAGATTGATGATGGTGGCGTTAATGCACACACTTTTGCCGGAACCTGTTGCCCCGGCGATGAGCAAATGCGGCTGGGTGGTCAAATCCATAACCGCCACCGCGCCGTTGACCCCTTTGCCCAATGCCACCGGCAATTTGCCTTTGGCTTTTTGATAATTTGGGCTTTCCATCGCGCCGCGCAACGGCACAATGGAAATGGCGGAATTGGGCACTTCAATACCCACGATGGGGCGTCCCGGCACGGGGGTTTCAATACGGATGGGGGCGGCAGCCAACGCCAGCGCCAAATCGTTTATCAGCGAATTGATTTTGCTGACACGCACCCGCTGCTCGCGGATAGTGCCGTCGGACATTTTGCGCACGATTTTCCCCGGTTTGACGCCGAATTGCGTGACGGTGGGACCGGGGTTGATTTCGACCACTTTTGCCGGTACACCGAACCCGTTGAGCGTTTCTTCGATGATTTCCGCTTGATGGCCGGCGTT
>CAYPNZ010000220.1:0-5513 GCA_964411845.1 uncultured Anaerolineaceae bacterium | reverse complement strand
AAGCGTGCTGGAACGCCGCTCGCCCCCCACCTTCGACATTTTGGTAGAATTGCAGGAACGCAATCGGCTGGCGGTGCATCATGATGTGGCGCGTGCCGTGGATGATTTGCTGCGCGGGCGGCTCATCCAACCGGAAATTCGCACCCGCGATGAAACCGGAAAAATCATCATCGAACCGGCAAAAAGTACCGGCAAACCATATCCGGCTAAAAAACAACGGCAAGAATCATGGCGCGGCGAACAAATCAACGGCAAACGGCGCACCGTGGCGGCTCAACCCGATATTGCCATTATGCCCGATGATGCACCTGCCGATGAACCGGACGAGACGCAAACCCTGTCACGCAAACGAATTTTCGTTTACGGCGTCAACCACAACCGGCTGCGGCAGGCGGCTCACGCGCTGCACGTCCCCATCGAAATTGTACCCGATTTGGGGCACGCAGATATTGCCATCACCCTGAAAAGCCATTACCGCAAACGCCCGCAACCCATCACCGAGGCGGAAGAAAAACATATTCCGTTGTACGTTCTGCGCGCCAACACCCAACACCAAGCCGAAAAATGCCTTATTGACGTGTTTCATCTGACGCTGGCAGAAACCGACACGCTCGCCATTGCCATCCGCGAAACGCAAGAAGCCATTCGGCGGGTATTGCGCGGCGAAAAAAGCATCGAACTCAGCCCGCAAGAGGCATTCATTCGCCGCAAACAACACGAAATGGCACGCCAATCGAATCTCATTTCGCAAAGCCGCGGTAAAGACCCGCGCCGTCGGGTAAAAATCTATCGCGCCTGAGGCACAACCGAAAACCCGGCAACATTGAACCTGAAACTTTAAACCCCAATCATGAGTCCCCTGAAAAAAGGGTTAAAAATTAAACCACAGAGAACCGGAGGCACAGAGAAAAATGCGGTATCTGCGGTTTTGTCAGCAAATTTGACACCAAACTCAAAAATATGAATTTCTCTGCTTCTCTGCGCCTCTGTGGTGAAAAAGTAACCTTTTTTCAGACAAGTTCAATCATCCTATGACAAAATTTATCACATTTGAAGGTCCCGAAGGTTCGGGCAAAAGCACCCAAATTCAACTGCTCACCGATTATCTGACCGAACACGGGTTTGCCGTGCATACCACCCGCGAGCCGGGCGGCACAGCCATCGGCGACCAAATTCGCGCGGTATTGCACGATGTACGCAACACCGAAATGGATGCCGTCGCTGAAATTTTGCTCTACTCAGCCAGCCGGGCGCAGTTGGTGGCACAAGTCATCAAACCGATGCTGGCAGCGGGCACAATGGTATTGTGCGACCGTTACGCCGACAGCACTTTCGCCTATCAGGGTTACGGGCGCGGGCTGGATATGGATATGCTGCGCCAAATTACCGCATTTGCCACCCGCTCGCTGGTGCCCGATTTGACCATTTATTTGGATTTACCCGTTGAAGAAGGCATCCGGCGGAAAAAAATCGCCAACCAAGCCGGCGAAGGCGAATTGAATCGAATGGACCGGCAGGAAATTGAATTTTACCGGCGCGTGCGAAACGGTTATTTGGCGCTTGCCGCCGCCGAACCCCGGCGCTGGCTGATAGTGGATGCCCGGCAATCTATTACCGCCATTCAGCATGAAATTCGCCGCCGATTGGCAGCGTGGGGCATCACCCCTGCCCATGGATAAACTTATGAAACTTGTGGTCAGTATTGTGCACAATGAAGATGCACGAGCGCTGGTAAACCGGCTCACCGAAGCGGGGTTTCACCCAACGCTCATCAACAGCACCGAATCATATCTGTACGGCGGACGAGCGCTGGTAATGGTTCACGCCGAAGCCAGCCAAACCCCAACCGTCACCGAAATCATCGGCAAAACGTGCAAAAAACGAACCCGATACGACCCGCCATTGCCGCCGCCCACCGAAGTTGGCGAAATGTTCATCACCACCCCCATCAAACGCATCATCGGCGGCGCCACCGTTTTTGTGCTCGATACCGAACAATTCCTGCAATTTTAAGGACAAATCTATGCCCAAAACATTCATCTGGTTGACCGCCGTTATTTTGGGGATGCTGGGCTGTGCGCCCGCCACACCCGCCGCCGTCGCCACCCCAACCAACATTCCGACTGCCGTCACCATCCCCACCGACACACCAACCGCCACCATCGCCCCCACCGTTGCGGCATCCCCCACCCCGACCGCCACCGTCACCCCGACCGCACCGCCGTCCGTTGCGCCGGAAATGCCGGTAACGTTGCTGCCGCTCACCAAACCCGCCGCCAAATCCGGCGCGGAATTTTCCGGTATGGCATGGTATGGCAATTATCTCATCCTGCTGCCACAGTACCCCAATTTCAGTACCACCACCGGCGACGGGGTGCTGTTTGCCATTCCCAAAGCGGATATTTTGGCATTTTTGGATGGCACGCGCACCGACCCGCTCGACCCGATTGCCGTACCGCTGATTGCGCCCGATGTGCGTTTGACGGCGCACGGGTTTGAAGGCTATGAAGCCATCGCCTTCCGCGGGGATGAAGTTTTTATGACCATCGAAGGAAGTCCCAACCGCAAAATGACCGGCTATCTGATACATGGCACCATCGCCCCGGATTTGTCGGCGCTCACGCTGGATGTCAACTCGCTGCAAACCATCGAGCCGCAGGCGAAAATCAGCAATTTCAGCGATGAAACCATCATCATCGCCGGCGACCGCGTGCTGACGCTGTATGAAGCCAACGGCGCCAATGTGAACCCGTCGCCGGCGGCACACGTTTTCGGTGCGGATGACACCCCGCAGGGAACCATACCGTTCCCCAACATCGAATATCGCATCACCGATGCCACGGCGCTCGATGCGGACGGGAATTTCTGGGCAATCAACTATCTGTATCCGGGTGACATCAAAAAAGTAAAACCCGCCGCCGACCCGCTGACAGCGAAATTCGGGCAGGGCAAAACCCACGCCGCCAGCGACGGCGTGGAACGGCTGGTGCAATTCCATTACCAACCCGACGGCATCACCCTAACCGACACCCCGCCCATCCAACTGCAATTGCTGCCCGATGACCTGCGCAATTGGGAAGGCATCGTGCGGCTGGACGACCGCGGCTTTTTACTGGCAACCGACAAATTCCCCGAAACGCTGTTCGGGTTTGTGCCGTTTCCCGCACCGTAACATTTCTTCACTCAAAATTTACTTGATTTTACCGTGCACCGGTCTATACTCTCTATAAACTACTATTGCGAAATGTTCATTTTCGCGAAAGCGCAGACCGATGGCACCCGAAATTTTGGTGGTTGGCGCAGATGAATTTACCCGCCGCCGCTGTGAAGATGTGTTATCCTCCGCAGGATATACATTACATTTTGCCGACGACCTTTCTGCCGCATTGAGCCTTGTTCGCCGCGAATATCCGGCACTGATATTGCTGGACATTACCCGCATGTCCGACAATTTTTTTGCGTTCATCGCCACCGTGCGCGTTGAAAGCAACCTGCCCATTGTGTTACGGGTTCCCCCTCACGCCGAAAAACTGGCAAGTGCCGGCTTGGCACATGGCGCCGATGATTATCTGCTGACAGATACCGGCGCAAAAGAAATGGCAGCGCGATTGCAAGCAATTCTGCGCCGCCACCAAAACTTCCGGCAAACCTCCGGGGTTATTCGGGTGGGAGACGTGGTCATCAACCCCGAAAAACGCACCGTGCACGTTAACCATATTCCGCTTGATTTGACGCCCACCGAATTTGACCTGTTGGCAATTTTGATGAGCGCCCCCCAAAAAATTTTCTCTCGCCGCACCTTGCGCCGCAGCGTCCCTTCCGCCACCACCGACCGCGCCATCACCGCCCATATCCGCAATTTACGGCTGAAAATTACGCCGCATACCAATTCTCCCCCCATTCAAACAATTTACGGGCGCGGCTATCGTTTTCTGCCCGAAGATGACGATTGACCGTATCACATTTCCAACGGCACGGGAACAGCCATCTCCCGCCGGTTCCGTCGGCGGCGGTACAACCCTTCTGCCGTGTAAACCGCCAGCGCAAACCAAATAATGCTGAAACCGGTAACCCGCGCCGGCGAAAAATCTTCGCCGTATACCCATACCCCAATTGAAAACTGCATGGTGGGCGCAATATATTGCAGCAACCCCACCACCGACAGCGGAATGCGTCGCGCCGCACCGGTGAACATCAGCAGCGGAATAGCGGTCACTGCGCCGCCCAAAACCAGCAGTACCGTCGGCAATACACCGGCGTGAACAAATCCGCCTCCCACTGTCGCTTCTCGATATACCAAAAACACTATCGCCGGCACCGTCAGTATCGTCATTTCCATGGTTTGCCCGGTGAGCGCGTCCAGCGATGCCAACTTTTTTATCAACCCGTATGAGCCGAACGAAAATGCCAGCACCAGCGCAATCCACGGCAGTTGCCCGTATCGCACTGTCAGGTATCCCACCCCCACCGCCGCAATGACAATTGCCGTCCACTGCCCAAGGCGCAGCCGTTCCCGAAAGAAAATCACGCCCAGCAGCACACTCACCAGCGGATTGATGAAATAGCCCAAACTGGCTTCAACCACATATCCGGCGTTGATGCCCCAAATGAAAATCAGCCAATTTATCGCCAGCAGTATTGCCGCAATAGAATAGACCAGTACCACTTTCTTTCGCCGAAATGCTTGCCGAACATCCCCCGCTCGGCGCGAAACCAGCACCACCCCCACCAAAAAAACCAGCGACCATACCACCCGATGCGCCACAACTTCCGGCGACGGAATGGCGTGCAATTGTTTCCAATACAGGGGAAACACCCCCCACAGCCCATACGCGCCAATCGCCAGCCACAATCCCTTTTTGTCCATAACGTTTCACTTTCCGGTAGAACGGCTCAGGCTTCGCCGCGGGCGGGGTAATTGTTTTCCACAATAAAATCAATGGCAGACAGCACATCCGCAAAATACGGGCGTGCAAAAGGCATCGTCTGCACAATAGAGGCATACAGGGTCATATCGGGTTTGATGAGAAAGAGCGCCGGCTCGCTGAACATGGGCGGCTCAACAATTCCCAGCGACGTTTTGCCGCGGCTGGTGGAAATGTACAACCCCCATTCGCGGGCGGTTTCGACGGGCAAGCCGTATGCCAGCGGCACGTTGGGGATATTCCATGCCGCTTGGGTATCGAGCGCTCGTTCTTTGGTATCGCCGCTGAGCGCCAGCACCGTCACCCCGCGTTTTTCAAATTCCGCCATTTTGCGGTTCAGGTCAGACAAATATCGCTGGCACACCGGACAGTGTCGCCCGCGGTAAAATGCCAGCATCACAAAAGTTGCGGGGGTTTGGTCATACAAACGCCATCGAGAATCATCCACCAAATTTATTTCAAGGTTGGGAACAGGTTTTCGCGGTTTTAACATATTATGCTCCAAAGTTTTTTTTCGACACTGCCAGAAATTATAGTCCGTTTTTTCGATACGCATAATCCGCCGAATTTGACAAATTTTTGATGAAA
>CAYPNZ010000219.1:0-5514 GCA_964411845.1 uncultured Anaerolineaceae bacterium | reverse complement strand
AACTTTGGATGAACCGCCGTTGGAAAATGAGAAACGCAATCAGCAGCGGGGCAACGACGATGAGGGTGGCAGCCGCCAGCAGCGACCACCGCGCCCCGATTTCGCCGAGTTGGGTAAAACGCACCAACCCAACCGTCAGCGGGCGGCTGGCATCGCTGTTGGTAACAACCAGGGGCCACAAAAATTCATTCCAGTGCCACGCTGCCGAAGAAATGCCGAAGGCAATCAGCGCCGGAATGGAGGGGGGGAGGTAGATGTGCCGCACCAGTTGCCACCACGAGCAGCCGTCAATAATGCCTGCATCCACCAAATCGCGCGGCACGCTCAAAAAGGCTTGGCGCATCAAAAACGTGCCGAATGCCGACCCGAAATACGGAATGGCTATTGCCAATCGGGTGTCAAATAATCCCAAATTGCGAATTGTGCTGAAATTCGGTGCGAGCAGGGCAGTGGTGGGAATCATCATTTGCAGCAGCACAAAAATAAACAACCACTTTTTCCCCGTGAAGCGGTAATGGGCAAATGCAAATCCTGCAATGGTAACGGTCACCATCTGCACGCCTAAAATCATCAGCACCACAATGATGGTGTTGATGTAATATTTATCAAATGGCGCCAGCGACCACGCCCGCCGGAAATTTTCAAATGTAATGTGGCTGCCGAACCAAATATCGCCGTGCTGCATCGGCTCCGAGAAGGGGCGCACCGAGGCGACCAGCGCCCACAGCAGCGGCATCGCCCATACAATTGCCAGCGACAGCAGCACAACAATGGTCAGCCAATACCAAATTCGGTTGAGGCGTGTTTTTTGTGTCATCAGTTTTCCTCCGCCCGTTCCGAAACCATAAAATTGGTAATGGTGAATATCAGCAGTACCGCCACAAAAATAACGGTCAATGCCGCAGAAAGCCCGATGTCTTGGTTTTCAAAACGCAATTGCCACAGATAATAGAGCAACACGGTGCTGGCGCGGCTGGGTCCGCCGCTGGTCAGCACAAAAATGTGGTCAACCGTGCGGAAGGCATCAATAAAAGCGATGGTGCTGATAAAAACGGTGGTGCGGCGCAGCAGGGGGAAAGTAATGCGCCACAACGTTTGCCAGCCGTTTGCCCCGTCAAGCGCGGCGGCTTCGTAAACATCGGTGGGTAAATTTTGCAGTCCTGCCAGATAAAAAAGCATATAATAGCCGGCGTTTTTCCACATGGCGACCAGCATAATTGCCAAAAGCGCCAAATGCGGATTACCCGTCCAATTTTCAGCGCCGTGATAGCCCAAAAAGCGAATGGTACTGTTGAACAATCCGTAATCGGGGGTGAAAAAGAATTTCCACACGGTTGCTGCGCTGACCATCGGCAAAAGCGCGGGATGGAAAAACGCCAATCGCGCCCAGCCGATGCCTTTCAACGAGCGATTGACCAGCAGGGCGAACAGAAAACCCAGTACAATGCTGACCGGCACGGTTCCCAGTGCGTAAATCAGCGTGTTGTTGACTACCTGATGGAAGCGGTCGTCGGTGAAAAGGGTGGCGTAATTTTGCAAGCCGATAAAAGTCGGCTCGCGGAAACGGGCAATATTCAGCCGCTGGCGGAAAAAACTTTCGTAAATGGCAAGCAGGGTGGGCCAGGCGGTAAACAGTGCCACAAAAACAAAGGTCGGCAAAATAAGCAGGTATGGCAACGGTGTTTTGCGTTTGCGGTTGGGGGCGGCAGGCATTTTGACGGTCATTGATTGCACCAATTTTGCGGGGACACGTCCGGCGTGCCCCCGCAAATTACTTTAATTATTCACAGAACGGTTTCATTGCCGCTTCGGCATCTTTTTGAGCGGCATCCATAGCGTCTTGAGCGCTCATTTCATCGTTGTAGGCTTTTTGCAGGTAATCGTGGAAAATGTTGCGGACTTCGCCCAAATCTTGGGTGGAGAATTCCGCACCGGCATATTGCAGGGCGTTGAATGCGTCCATCATTTGCGGTGTTTTTTCCAGATAGGCTTTCATCGCATCGGTATCGAAAGCGCTTTGGCGATTGGGGATGTAGCCGGTGTTGATGCTGTAATCGGCAACGTATTCCGGTTGGGTGACAAATTCGATGAATTTCCACGCGGCATCTTGTTTTTCCTGCGGCGCGCCTTTCAGAATATAGAAGTTGCCGCCGCCGGGAACGCTGGCGTATGTGCCGTCTTCTTTGCCGGGCAGGGGCATCACGCCGACATCAAACGAGGCTTGTTTCAAAATGCCGTTCAAACTGCCGGAAGAGTGGACAATCATTGCGGTGGCGCCACTGGCGAAGTCGGTCGGGGCGCTGGGCCAGACGGATTGCACACCTTTGGGCATCGCTTCGTATTTGTGCGACAGGTCAATGTAGAATTGTACGGCTTCAACCACTTTCGGGTCGTTGAATGCTACGTGGCAATCATCGGTGAAGATGTTTTGCCCCGCACCGATTGCCAGCGGCTGGAAGAGCCAGTAGGGCCAGCCGGAAGGATATTGAATGCCCCAGTTGGTGGTGTCGCCGTTTTTAACGGTTAATTTCTGCCCGGCTTCCGCCCAAGTTTGCCAACTGGTTGGCGCGTCCAGTCCGGCATCTTTGAACATATCTTTATTATAGTACATAACCACGGCGCTGCGCTGGAAGGGGATGCTCCACGTTTTGCCATCGTATTTGGAATTTTCCATAAATGCCGGCACAAAATCATCCATATAGGCTTTGCCGTTGTCCATTGCGTTGATATACCCATCCAGCGGGGCGATGGCATCGGCGTTAACCAAATCGTACAGGCTGGTTGCCAGCATCACTGCCAGCGCGGGCGGTTCGCCGCCGCCGTCAATAATGGTTTGGATGGCGGTTTGCACGTCGCCATACCCGCCGGAGAAAACCGGTTCCACGGTGATATTCGGATTTTCTTCGTGAAATTTGTCGGCGTAACCCTGCAAAATGTCGGCAATGGGTGCATCCACCGCGACGGGGTAGTATACTTGGATGGTGACCGGTTCCGCTGCCGGGGCAGGCGGTTCGGTGGGTTGTGCCGGGGCTTCGGTGGGCGCTTGAGTGGGTGCTTTGGTGGGGGCGGGTGGTTGGGTGGGTTGTGCCGCCGCTTCGGCTTTGGTGGGCTGTGCGGCGGGCGCTTCGGTTGCCGGCGCGGATTTTTGTCCGCAGGCGGCAAGCGCCAGCAGCAGTATCAAACTGAGTAACAGGGTGATAATTCGTTTGGTTTTCATTATTCTTCTCCTTTTGAAGTTAAAACTGTTTGATGTAACGCCGTTTATTTTAGGATGATATTGTTAAATTTTGTTTAAGGGAAGGTTATTTTTTCTTTACACGACCTCCATTTTGATGTTTATCCTGTGGTTTTGTGCAGGATGCGAACGGTTTCCAATTCGATGATATTCGAGTTGAACCAGAGTTTGCTGAAAGTAACAGGTGTGTGTTTGATGGTGTAAATGGTAGACAGCACCCCGATGGCAGCCGTGCCTGCCGGTTGTTGCAGCATTGCGGTAACTTCGCCGGAAAGCGAAACGGCGCGAATGCGCGAATGTAGTTGGTACAACGGAGTATCTAACGTTTTGGAGAGAAATTGAACCACATTACCGTCGAAAGCGTCCCAATCGGGGTTGCAGGCTTGCACTTCCGGCGAAAAATAATCGTTGATGTAAATAGCGGGGTGGCTATCGGCAAGCACCAGTCTTTTTATGAACACCAAAGTATCCGTGGGGTGAACCTGCATTTGGTCGCACACGTCTTGCGGCGCAAGAATGGTTTTGATTAACAGTGTGTTGAAATAAGGGGTGTATCCGGCGGCGCGGATGATTTCGGCGAAAGAGGCGAAGGCATTGAGGGAATCTTTTATGCGCGGCGGGCGGGCAACAAAGGTGCCGATGCCGTGGCGGCGAATGATGAACCCTTCGTTTTCCAGCGCCACATACGCCTCGCGGAGGGTGTTGCGGCTTACGCCGAGCGTTTTTGCCATTTCGCCTTCGGACGGCAGCCGGTCACCCGTTTCCAGATGGTGTTGCAATACGTGATTTCGCAGCGCCGCTTTTACCTGTGATATACGAGAATTCATCGCCATGATGCAAGTCCTCTTCTGTTTGCCCAAGAGGTAGGATGTCCAACCTCTTGTAAGTATAAGCCGAAAAGGGTCGGTTGTCAATAGTGTTTTTGGGGAAATTGCACGGCAATTGAAATATCGAACCGGCCGGAACTTTCAACCGTCGGTAATGGCACAAAAGTAAGTGATACGTCATTGCGAGGGCGTAGCCCGAAGCAATCTCCGTGCCCCACTGATGGAGATTGCTTCGCCTGCGGCTCGCAATGACGATTGCCATCATTTACGATTGAGCCACTACCTAACCGTCGTGTGCAAGGGGAACTTTATCCGCTTCGCTCACCCCTTTTTTGTTTCCCCCTCCAAGTTTTGGGGGAGGGGGAAAATTTCAAATCACTTGAAATAGGCGTATCAGTCAAAAAACACCACTGCCTTAGTTTTTTGTTGGGTGTACAGTCAAATATTGCCGCAATAAGTCGGCGGTGCGCCCGGAAATATCGTAACTTTCCCACCCCGGCGATGCGCCCAGCACAAAAATTGCCGCGCCTTTAACAAAATCATCCTGTTGCAATAGGCCGTCGTACCAAATTAGTTGATCCATATACACGCCCGGCGGGTCGTTGCGCAAACCGTTTGCCAACCACGTCGAGACAAAATCGCGCCAGCCGAGCGCATCGGCGGGACCGGGGCGGTTGCCGACCAACCCGTCCACGCCGCATTCGGTGATGAGCAGCGGGGTGTTGCCGTAGCCCAGCGGTTGTAAATGTCGCCGATAGACTTTGCGGTAGCGTCCCGTCAACCAGCCTTCATCGTGTTGGTCTGCGCCGCTATCCGTTTGCAGCGCGCCGAATCCGAATTGCATCACCGGCGCGGAATATTCGTGCAACCCAAGAAAGCCGTTATGCTGCCGGACGGCATCCAGCGCCGGCACAAAATGAGTCCACAATTCCAGTGGCGGGTGTCCCGTGGCGAAATTCCCCACAACCGAGCGGATGCCTTCGGCGGCGAGCAATCGGGTGCGTTCCGCTTCAAAATCCGCCAGCCGCTTCATCTTCTCCGGTGTATCGGCAACCGGTTCATTATATGCTTCCCACGCATCGAATGCCGCCATTCGCACAGGGTCTGCTGCCAGCGGCAACAATCCGTCCACAAATTGCCGCGCCAGTGCCAACGGGTCGGCATCCAAATTCATTTGCCCCAACCGCATTCGCCCGATGAGAATCGTGTTCGGCGATAGTTCTTTGATGCCTTTGGCAAAATTGGCATCCAGTTCCAGAGTTTTTACCACCGGCGGTTTGCCCTGCTCGATGAGCGCGAGCGCTTGCGCATCAAACCGGGTGAGAAAGATGCCCAGTTTGGCGGGGTTGCCGGGGGGATACGGGGTGGCGACAGGGGTGGGCAACGCTTCGATGGGCACGGGTGACGGTTCGATGACCGGGCTGACGGGGCTGACCGGCTCGACGGGCGCAG
>CAYPNZ010000218.1:0-5519 GCA_964411845.1 uncultured Anaerolineaceae bacterium | reverse complement strand
CTCCTCGTTAGACTCAATCCAAAATGCTTGTGAAAAATCCCCCACAGATATTATAGCACTCTTCAATTTTTACGCACATAATTGGCAACACTTTTGAAGTGTTTTCAGGTTTGGTTCTGTGCTTTTAATATTCCAAAAAATATGGTATGATACACCCATATTTAAGGTTTGGCGCTCCGCTCCGCCATAAAGGACCCACTATGCGCTATCTAATTGTCTCCGATATTCACGCGAATTTAATTGCGTTTGATGCGGTATTAGCCGATGCGGCTGATGCCTTCGATAAAATCTGGTGTTTGGGGGATGTTGTCGGTTACGGACCATACCCCAATGAATGTGTGGAACGTCTGAACGAGTTCGACCACAAGTGCATTGCCGGTAACCACGATTGGGCGGTGCTGGACAAACTGGACGTGGCAGAATTCAATCTCAACGCCCGATTTGCGGTGCTGTGGACGCAAAAGCAGTTAAAACCGGAAAATCGTGTTTATTTGGAAAACCTGCCTCTGTATCTATTGGAAGATGAAGATTTTACATTGGTTCACGGCAGTCCGCGCCACCCAATTTGGGAATATATTTTGTACCCGAAAGTTGCTCAGTTGAATTTTAAGCATTTTGAAACAACGTATTGTTTGGTGGGGCACACCCACAGCCCGGTCATTTATATGGAAGCCGAAAAACCCGATGCTAACAGCGATGCCGTTGTTCCCGAAACAGGGGTATTTGTGCAACCCCTCAATTCACGACGGTTGATAATGAACCCCGGCAGCGTGGGGCAACCCCGTGATGGTGATGCCCGCGCATCGTATGCGCTGTTGGATACCGACACGATGGAATTTACCATTAAACGGGTGTCATACGATGTTGAAAAAGTGCAGGCGGAAATGCAAAAGCACGATTTTCCCGCCAAATTGTGGAATCGTTTGGCTTTTGGATATTAAGCCGGGGCTTCGGGGTTTCAAGGGGAATTTGTCCCTGCCCAAATTTGGGCGACCACTCGAAATAAAGAAAGCCGGATGGCAATTGCCATCCGGCTTTTGTTTTTGGCTAATTAGCCGCCGGGGCGACTATTGACCCATTGCTGCCATTTGAGCATCAACGTCAATCTTCCAGTTGTACCAATCCGCGCCACCCAACGGCGGGTAGTTGCGGGTCAGCCACGGTTTGGTAACCACAACGCTGGTGTAATGGTAAATCGGGGCGTATGCGGCTTCCTCTCGTGCCAGAATGTCTTCGGCTTCTTTGTACATTTCAATGCGTTTTTGCGGGTCTTGTTCTTTGCCGGCTTCTGCGGTCAACTCGTCGAATTTGCTCGGACCGGTGGTTTCTTCGCAGTTCGGGTCGGCGCAGTTGCGGCGCAAGCGGTTTGCACCGGCTTCGCTATTGAATACTTCGTACACCCAGTTGTTTTCATCCGGGTAGTCGGCGCACCAGCCGAGGCGGAAGATGTGGAATTCGTCTTCGACGGGGGTATTTTTGTTGATGGTTTTCAGGTAAACTTTCCATTCCTGATTTTCCACGCGAACATCAACACCCAGGGTGTCTTTCCACATTTGCTGGATAGCGGCGGCGATTTTGGCGTGACCTTCGGAGGTGTTGTGACCCAAGACGATGTCGTAGGTTTTGTTGAATTCGTCAATGGTCATGCCTTTTTCATCCAGGAAGTCTTGCAGGCTGGATTTTGCCAATTCGGGGTCGTAACCTTGACCAACGGTGCCGGGTTCGGGCGCGCCGAAGATTCCGGGCGGGGCGAAGGTGGTTGCAGGAATTTGCCCGCCTTTGAGCACGTTGTCAATTAAGCCTTGGCGGTCGATGGCGGCGCTAAAGGCGCGGCGCACACGAACGTCATCAAACGGCGGTTTGGTATTGACGAAGCCGTAGTAGTAGGTGCAGGGCACGGGGGCAATGCGCAGTTCTTTGCTCAATACGGGGTCGGCTTTTACGCGATCCATTTCGGGCAACGGCACGCCGGTGGTGTCCAGTTCGTTGTTTTCGTACAGGGCAAAGGCGGTGGAGGCTTCTTCAATCATCGCCAATTCGATAACTTCAATTTGTACGTCATCGGCGTTAATCCACAGCGGGTTTTTCACCAGACGCATGTCGCCACCATGGATCCATTCATCCAGCACGTACGGACCGTTGGTGTCAATCAAACCGGCTTCAATCCAGCGTTCGCCGTATTGTTCAATTGCCCATTGCGGCTGCGGGCGCAATACCCACATACCGGCGATGGCGGGGAAGTACCCGGCGGGATTTTCGAGGGTGAATTGCACGGTGCTTTCGTCCAATGCTTTCACGCCTACGTCATCCAAGGTCAGTTCGGTGGGGTTGCCGTCGGCATCTTCACCGGTGTTCACTTCCATGGCGTTTTTGATGATGTAGGTTACGTAAGCATAGTCAGAAGCGGTGTTGGGGTCAATGGTGCGTTTGGCGCCATATTCCACATCGTAAGCGTTAACAAAACGGGGGTTGCCGTCGCCGTCGGTGACTTGGACAGTTTCGCCGGTGGCGGGGTCATAATGTACCCACGGAATGTCGTTGCGCAGGTGGAAGGTGTAGACCAAGCCGTCGTCGGAAACGTCCCAATCGGTTGCCAGCAGCGGTGAAATCGCGCCGGTAACGGGGTCGAATTCGGTCAGCCCGACAAACAAGTTGCGGTCAAGGTCAACGGAAGTGGTATCGGTTGCCAATGCCGGGTCGAGTGTGGGGGGTTCGGTACCGAGGTTCACGTGCAAGGTGACTTTGTTGTCAAATTTGCCGGGAGCCTGCACTTCAACTTCTTTGGTTACCACAACTTCTTTTTCAACCGTTTCAACAACGGTTACGGTTTCGCCCTTAACTTCTTTGGTTACCACAACTGTCTGCACGACGGTCACGGTTTCGGGCGTGGGAGCAGCGCCACACTGCGCGGCAATTGCCGCCAGCATTGCAATAACCACTACCAACAACAGAGTTTTTTTAGAAAACATATGTGTTCTCTCCTCCTTGGTTAAAGTTAATTAACCAAACTGTTAATTTTGTGTCTGCCCAATGCAGACCAAACAACAAACTTACTTTTACGATGTTCTACTGCGATGTTTTTACAACCGGTGTGATGTTTTCGGCACCACCTCCTTTCAGTGAACGCTATTGAACACTTTTAGATATTTAATTCTCGTTTTTCGACTTTGTATACAAAATAGTAGCCGAAAAGGACGATTTTGACAAATTTTATTTATGCAACAGTCGCGTTTTATTCCTTCAAGCGCGGGTCGAAAGCATCTCGCAACCCGTCGCCCATAAAGTTGAATGCCAAAGTGGTAATTGTTAACGCCAGTGCCGGCGGCAATAACTGGTTGGGGTAGGTGCGAATGCCCGGGGCGGCTTCGGAAATCATAATGCCCCAACTGGGCGTGGGCGCATCAACCCCCAAGCCGATAAAACTTAAAAACGCTTCCAAGAAGATGTACCCCGGAATTGCCAGCGTTTCAACCACAATCAACGGACCGATGATATTGGGCAGAATATGCCGAAAAATGATGCGAATATCGGGTGCGCCCACGGCTTTGGCGGCTTCTACAAATTCCTTGCGGCGAATGGAAAGCACCTGCCCGCGGGCAATACGCGCCATACCAATCCAGTTTACCAACCCGATGGCAAGGAATAGAAAAAACATTCCGCCCATCGACTCGTTGATAGACACCATTGCCTGCCCGAATCCCCCGCCAACGCCACGCCTTGCCACGGCTTTAAAATAGGTTTGCAGCAAAATAACCACAATCAAAAACGGAAACCCATACAAAAAGTCAACAATGCGCATCATTACCGAGTCGACCGTTCCCCCCACATATCCGGAAATCAACCCGTACACCGTGCCCACCAACAAACTTACCGTGGATGCCACAATAGCCACCGCCAGCGAAATTCGCGCGCCGTAAACCGTGCGCGTCCACAAATCGCGCCCCAAATCATCGGCGCCAATAATAAATTTATCGCTGAAGCGCACGTAATTTTCTGCGCCCCGAGGCATTAAAAAGAGCATCCAATGGGGAATGGCGTTATTCGCCATTAAATCTTGTTTGGCAAAATCGCCGGTGGTAATGTACGGGGCAAAAATTGCCGCACTCACAATCAACAATAACACAATTATACTGCCCACAGCCAACTTGTTTTTACGCAACCGGTTAATCGAGTCAGACATTAAACTACGCGGTTTACGTGCCAATTGGGTGTGTGCCGGAAGTTCCGCTACAGCCATACGTTCATCTCCATTTTGAATTTATCACGCCTCTAGCCGAATGCGCGGGTCTAACCAACCGTATGCCAAATCAACCAGCAGGTTAGAAAAGACCAAAATAATCGTATAAACCAAAATTGTGCCCAACACAACCGCATAATCTCGGTTGGTAATACTTTGAACAAAATGTTTACCCATACCGTTCAGCCCGAAAATCTGCTCGATGACCAGTGTACCGGTAATTAACCCGGCAAACATTGGTCCAATAACCGTTACCACCGGAATGAGTCCGTTTTTAAGGGCATGGCGGTAAATAACCACCCGTTCATGCAAACCTTTGGCGCGCGCCGTGCGGATATAATCTTCGCGGATAACCTGCAATAAACTGGCGCGCATCAATCGGGCAAACGTTGCCGAAAGTCCGGTACCCAGCGCAAACACCGGCATTGCCGCGTGCATAAAATAATTGCCCCAGTCGAACCCCGGCGTTAGAAACATATTTTGGATATACGGTGGTTTCGCGCCCCATGTTGCCGCCGGAAACCACCCCAATTCAATGGAAAATATCCAAATCAGCAGGGGCGCCATCACCAGACTGGGGATAGATACCCCCAACACCGCGACAAACGTGGCGGTATAATCGAGCCATGTATTTTGCTTTAATGCCGAAATAATCCCTGCCGGAATACCGATGACCAGCCCCAAAATTATTGCCATCACCCCCAATTGTGCCGACAGCGGGAAGGTGCGGGCGATAATATCGTTAACGGTTTGCCCCCGATAGCGGAAAGACGGACCCAAGTCGCCGCGCAAAACGCCATACGAGTGCGCCGGTTGGGTGGGGTCTAAATCAAAAACGGTAAACGACCCGATTTTCCATTCATCGCCAATCATGTAAGAAACAAATTGCTTCCACGGCGACCAATCCAAATGATACTTGGCTTCGAGATTTTTTACGACCGACGGCGGCAAACTTTTATCGCCGATAAAATCGAAGGGACCCCCGGGGATGATTCTCGCCAAGAAAAAGGTAACGATAATCACCGCCAAAAGTACCGGGATAAACCCTAAAACACGTCGAATAATAAAACGTAACATACTGCATCCCCTTTTTAGGAGTATTGTTGCGATGGGCGAGTGCGCTGCCCGTGGCGTATTTTCTTTCGATTACCACACCATGGCGCACACAATATACGCCTATCGCCGCTGAAAGGTTCAATTAAATTGTTTGGTCTAACTCACCTTACGCAGTCGAGGATTTGACAAAATCAAAATTATGGTATTTTTGGAGAAAATCTCGAAT
>CAYPNZ010000217.1:3729-5546 GCA_964411845.1 uncultured Anaerolineaceae bacterium | reverse complement strand
TTGAGGAATTTCATGGGGCTGGGGGTGTGGGTCAGGGTTGCCAGCCCGGCGTGGTGCAGGGCGGCGATGAGCATGCCGGTGGCAATGCCCACCGATTCGGTGACATAATAGTGTTTTATTTTTCGCCCGTGTGCATCAAAATGATAATTTTGCCCGAAAATGGCGATGAGATACGGGGCTTTTTCCAGAAAGGGTTTGCTGGGGGTTGTGCCGAAGGGTTCCAGCGCTTCCAGCCAGTCTTCCGGCGCGCGACGCTCGTAAAATTCACGTTCTTCGGCTTCTGCCGCCAAACGGATTTCGCGTTTGATGGCGGGGTCGCTGATGACCACAAAGTACCACGGCTGCATATTTGCGCCGTTGGGGGCGGTGCCGGCGGTGCGCAGGCAAGTTTCGATGACTTCGCGCGGCACGGGGCGGTCGGAAAAATCTCGCACGGTGCGCCGCCGTTTCATCTCTGCGTAAAATGCTTCGGCGCGGCGGCGCATTTCTGCGGGGGGATAGCGTTTATAGTCGCTGTACGGAACGAATTTTTGGTTGCTCATAATAATTCTACTGAAAAAAGGGGTTAAAATTAAACCACAGAGTCACAGAGGCACAAAGAAAAATAAGGTTTGAGAGCCAAAGGTTCAAGGGTATATACAAATTTCAATGAATTTAATCCTTTTCTCAAAAACATTCAAAACTCCGCGTCTCTGTGCCTCTGTGGTGAAAAAGCAACCTTTTTTCAGACGAATCTGTAAAAATAAAACGGGACAGGCTGATAACCTGTCCCGTTTTTGTTGAAATGTTATGGTGCGGTTGGTGTGCCGCCCGCCGAATTTGAACGAAGGGTGGGAATAACCAGCGGCTGTTGCCGGCTTTGCTGCTGTTGCAGCAGCGGGTCGGGCGGCGCGTCTTCCGGCGTCCAGAAATCCTGAATATCGGCGGTGGCGCGCGCGTTTTTCAGCCAATCGTTGTACGCTTTGGTTTGCACCGCCGAAAGGTATCGCGGGTCAAGTTCGTGGTCTTCTCGAGCCAAGACCTGCAAAATGTGCCAGCCGTACTGCGATTGTATGGGGTCGCTGATTTCACCGACGGGCAAACTAAAAGCCGCCTCGTCAAACGCCGGTATCATCACCCCCTGCGGAAACCAGCCCAAATCGCCGCCATCGGCAGCGGTGGTGGTATCTTTGGAAACTTCTTTGGCAACCGCAGCGAAATCTTCGCCGGCATCCAGCCGTTCCTTCACTTTTTTGGCTTCATCTTCGGTATCAACCATAATGTGCCGCGCGTGCGCCTGAAAACCGGTGGTATCGGCTTCTGCCATAATGGCATCTTTCACTTTATTGCGAATGAGTTGCCGTCTGACCAGTTCTCGCAATTGTGCGGGCGTTAAACCCGATGTTTCTTGCACTTTTGCTTCCCAGTCTGCGCGCGCTTTTGCCAAAGCATCGCCGCTGATAACATTGATGGTGGGTGTGGGACGGACGGGGGTCGGAGTGATGACCGTGGTGGTGGACAGCGTGGGGGTGGGGGTGAACATCGCAGCGGTAGCGGTGGCATTTTGCCGTGCCGTGACGGTTTCCTGTGCCGATGCTTCGGTGAACCCGCCGGCACGTGCGGCGGCAATGCGGTCGTACGTGGCGGTTACTTCATCTTCCGAAACGGTAATGCCCCGTTTTGCCGCTTCTTCCGCCGTTAATTCTTCTTCGATTATTTCGTCCAGCACCTGCCGGTCAAGCCCGGCACGTTGAGCAGCCAGTTGGTTCAATTGCTGGTTGGTTTGGTCTTGAAACGATTTCAGCAATTCCGGCGAATCTTTAAACGTGGCGGCAAAC
>CAYPNZ010000217.1:0-3719 GCA_964411845.1 uncultured Anaerolineaceae bacterium | reverse complement strand
GCTGATATTGCTGCTGAATGAGTTGTATCTGCTCATCAAGCAAATCGCGCTCATATAACACCCGCCGCCGGTAATCTTGCCGGGTAATTTTTGTGCCGTTGACCACCGCAATCGGTTGCCGGGGGGTAAAGTAATATGTTTGCAGCAGCCCCCACGCCAGCACCGCCAAAACCACCACCGCCAGCGCACCCAATGCCATAAAGATTCTGCGGCGTTCTTCGGCTTCTTTTTGCGCGCGTGCCACGTGTTTGCGGTTTACAAATGAAGACGACTTTTTCTTTGCCATATAGTTCTCCAAAAAAGACGCGGGCAACCGTCGGGCTACCCGCGTGATTTCATTATAGATTGTCGAAACGGTAGACGATTACCGCCGATTGAAACCGGATGCCCGTACGTGTGCGGTTGTGTACGGCAACAGCGCCATAAAACGCGCGCGTTTGATAGCCGTTGCCAGTTGACGTTGGTGTTTGGCACAGGTTCCGGTTTTGTGCCGGGCACGGATGGTGCCGTTGGGCATAATATACCGTTTCAGTGTGTCCACGTCTTTCCAGTCAATATGTTTCACGTGGTCGACGCAAAATGCACATACTTTTCTTCGCCGAATATAGCGTTGATTTCTTCTTGGTGCAGCCATTTCTATACCTCTATTTGCTTAACCGTATTTTTCCATTAAAACCGGAGATTCCACCGGCAATTCTTCTTCGTGGCTGCCGGATTTTGGGGCGTTGCCATTTTCGCCGTGATTGCGGTCGAGAATGGTAACTTCGTTGGCAACCACATCGGTGCGGTATTGCCGCTGACCGAGTTCATTTTCCCAGTGGCGGGTTTGCAAGCGACCTTCAACATATACCTGACACCCTTTGTAGAGAAAGTCGGCGCAAATTTCCGCCAAATTTCCCCACGCCACCACGTTGAACCACTCGGTTTCTTCGCGGCGCTGCCCTTTGGAATCCGTCCAGCGGCGGCTCACTGCCACACTGAACGATGTCACCGGTTTTCCTGCGGATGTGAAACGGAGCTCCGGCTCGCGCCCCACATTGCCAATTATCATTACCTTGTTTAGTCCGCGACTCATAAGCCTTTATCAAACCTTTGCGTGCGTTCTTTCGTATCGTAACTTTAAAAATCTGTCTATTCCGCGGATTCTTCGGCGGCATCCGGCGCGACGGTTTCAGCCGCAACGTCTGCGGTTTCTTCGGCGACAGGTGCTTCTTCAGCGGCAGATTCTTCGGCTTCGGCAGCCGGTTTGTCAACGCTGATGCCGTCAATTTTCAGCACCACATAGCGCAAAATGTTTTCATCCAACTTCAAGTTGAACTCAAACCCTGCCAACGCAGCCGGCACCATTTCAAAATAAAAGAGCACGTATGACCCTTCCATTTGATTGTTGATGGCATATGCCAGTTTGCGTCGCCCCCAGACGGTTACTTTTGCCACATTACCGCCGTTTGCCGTGATGAGTTCCGACGTTTTTTCAACTTCCGCGGCAACCGCGCTTTCATCCAGCGTGGGATGAAAAATCACCATCATTTCGTAGGTACGCATTTTTCTGAACCTCCTTTCCTATGGACTTTGGCACTTGCTCGGGCAAGCGCAGAAAAGTTGGTTTCCGTTTTATGGAAAACACAACGCCCGCTAATATAGCACAGACACAACATAACCGCAAAACCGGCGCGAGAAACTACGCCGCCGACCCGTCCACGCCGAGTTCCGCCGCAATGTCTTGCATCGCCGCCAGCACCCGCCCGACGTGCTCCCACAGGTCAACCCCCAAATCTGCCGCGCCCTGCTCAATATCTGCGCGGTTTACACCGGCGGCAAATTGTTTGGCTTTCCATTTCTTTTTCACCGATTTTATTTTCACATCCCGAATATCTTTCGACGGGCGCACATACGCCACCGCCTGAATCAATCCGGTCAGTTCATCCACCGCGAAAAGCGTTTTTTCCAGCAGACTTTCCCGCGTCACCCCCGTAACTTCCGTGGCGTGCGATAAAATGGCGCGAATGATGGTTTCGTCAACCCCGCGCGCTCGCAAAATCGGCGCACCCGTGTTCGGATGCCCGTTCTCGCCGACTTCCGGGTTTTGCTCGTAATCAAAATCGTGCAGCAACCCGACCACGCCCCACAATTCTTCATCTTCCCCGAAATGGCGCGCGTATGCCCGCATACCCGCTTCAACCGCCAGCATATGCCGCCGCAAACTTTCGCTTTCGGTAAATTCGCAAACGATATTCCAAGCCTCTTCCCGTTTCATCGTCGCCTCCGCTCAAATCAGTTGCTCAATCACCCGCCGCACCGAATCAACATCCGCCGCAACTTTCACCGGCGCATTCGCCAGCCGCGCGTTTTGCCATTCGCCGGTGTGATACGCCACCGTCGCGCCGGGGTCTTTCAGTAAATTACCCGTCAAAATGCCGACCACCGTTTCATCGGGGCGAATGATACCGCGCGAAACCAGTTTCCGCGTGCCCGCCACCGATGCCGCCGATGCCGGTTCGCAGCCGATGCCCACACCATCCACCATTGCTTTGGCATCCATAATCTCGTCATCCGTTACCGATTCCACCAGCCCGTCCGTCCATTCCAGCGCGCGGATGGCGCGTTCGTAACTGACCGGGTTGCCGATGCGAATCGCCGTGGCAATCGTTTCGGCTTTCATCGTGATGTGCTCGCGGAACCCCGTTTTAAAACTGCGATAGAAGGGGCTTGCCCCCGCCGCCTGAATGGATGCGATGCGCGGCAGTTTGCGGATGAGACCGAGTTCCCGCGCCTCGAACAGCGCTTTGCCGAAAGCGGACGTATTGCCCAAATTTCCGGCGGGCAGCACAATCCAATCGGGCGGATTCCATTGAAAGCCCTGCAAAATTTCAAACACGATGGCTTTCTGCCCTTCCAGCCGAAACGGGTTCAGCGAGTTGAGCAGATATACCCCCAACTCATTGCAAACCTGCTCGACCAGCGTCATCGCATCGTCAAAATCGCCGTCAATTTGCAGCGTTTTTGCGCCGTATGCCAACGCCTGCGACAATTTACCCGCCGCGATTTTCCCCGCGGGGATGAAAACCAGCGCCGGCATTTTTGCCATCGCCGCGTATGCCGCCAGCGACGCCGAAGTGTTGCCGGTGGAAGCGCACGCCACCGCCCGCGCGCCGACCAATTTCGCTTGCGTTGTGCCGACGGTCATCCCCCGGTCTTTAAAAGAGCCGGTGGGATTTTCACCTTCGTGTTTGGCAAAAAAGTCCGCCACGCCAACATATTCCGATAACCGCGAATGGCGGTACAGCGCCGTGTTCCCCTCTCGGCGAGAGACAATATCGCCGGCGTTGACGGGCAAAATCAACTCGCGGTAGCGCCACACGCCGCTAGTGGTGGTCGGCACATCGTGCGGACCGGGCGCACCGCCGAGCCGCCCGTCGAACAGCCCGCGCGATACCAGCGGACGCAGCGCAGTCAAATCGTGCCGCACATCGAGCAGCCCGCCGCAATCGCAGCGGTAGCGCACGTCATCAGCCGGATATTCGGTTTGGCAGGTTAGGCATTTTAAAGTGATGGTCATAAGGTTCCCCGAATTCAAAGTTCAAAATGTAAAATGCAAAATTTTTCATTAGACCCCTTGCAAAAGTAACTTTGGGAAGTAATTTTTTGACCGGAAAGGTCGTATTCTTGCGAGATTATGCCAATGTCATTCCCGCCTGTGCCCTGCGGGTACGAAAGCG
>CAYPNZ010000216.1:0-5565 GCA_964411845.1 uncultured Anaerolineaceae bacterium | reverse complement strand
CGGGAGCAAATCGCCGGTTGTGCCGGATGACACATCGGCATTGTCGGTGGCAGGTAATTCAAACCATGCCGGAAGAATATCGGCAGTGGCGGAATCATTTACCGCAATTGTCGCCGAACTTTCAGCCGGCGCGCCGAACTTTTGCACAATATCGGGCGCGGATAGCGTCAAACCGTCGGGAGGGACAACACCTGTCTCCGCCGAAAGCGGTGCAGCGGTGCGAGTTGCCGCATCATCAACCGGCTGAGCCGCGTTGGATACCGGCAAATATCGCGCCAGCAGGTCGTCATTCGTCCGCAGTACATCCGGCGAAAGTGGCACTGCCGCCGCAATCGGTGCGGGGGCAATTCGCGCCGGTAGCGCGGCTGTCTCTGTTGTTGAAGCGGCGTATGCTATCACCGGATTCAGCGGCAACAGCACATTCGCCAAAATTACAAGTGCTCGAAAAATATTGAGTAGATGGGTTCGCATATTTCCTCCCGCGATTTTGAAAATCGTATTCGGTCACACACCGCCGAATCACTAATTTTCTTCCGTTAATAATGGCAATAAATATCCTTCGATTGTTTGTTTATCCAACGGTCCCACGTGCCGGTTCACCACCACACCCCGTGTATCCAAAAACAAGGTGGTGGGAATACCGCGCACCTGATACAGTTGCGATACCGCACTGTCGGTATCCAGCACAATCGGGAAGGTTAGCCCCATTTTGTTGGCAAAAGGCTGAACCGTTCCCGGTGATTCACGCAAATTAACCGCCACAAAATTGATTTGCTCGCGGTAGTTTTCAAATGTATTTTCCAGTACCGGCAACTCTTGACGACACGGCGGGCACCAAGTTGCCCAAAAGTTGATGATGGTCGGCTTGCCGCGCAAATCATCCAGCGATACCGATTGCCCGTCCAGCCCGTTCAGCGCAAATAACGGGGCGCGGTTGCCGGGCATTGGCGCAACCGGCAAATCGGGGGTGGGGGGCGGTGCGGTGGGCGTGGGCGTAGCGGTGGCATTAATACCGCAAGTGGCGCAACTGCTGCCTTCTTCCACACCGGGCAAGGTTGGGGTGGGCGACGGAGACGACACGGCAACAGTATTTGCCGTTTGCGAGACCGCCAACGAACGGTATACCCCAATTTCGGCATTTGCCCGCAATTGTGTCAGCCATTCGGAATGATCTACTTTATCGGGAATGCGGTTGATGACTGTTTCCATTGCCATCAATCGTTTCACCCGCGCCAGTAAATCTTCTCGCCCGATGCCGGCATCGGTTAATGCCTGCGACAGGGTGGCATCATCAATATTTCGAGTTTTTAAAAGTGTTTGCAGCCGATTTTCCGCATCAACATCGGAAATATTTGCCGGCGACCGGTCTGACTGCGCCAAGATTAGCCGTTCGTTAATCAATTCATCCAATGTCGCTTCGGCTTCCGGTGGCGGGAACCCCGATAATTGATTCAGCACCGCATCAATTTTGGCGGCGACATCCCATTCAGCGCGGGAAATAGCATCACCATTCACCGTTGCGACAATATTCTCGGGCAAGCCGGGGGTAGGCGTTTTTAATTGAGTGGAAGTAGATGTGGCAACATCCAAACGGGATTCAGTAGGCAGTTGTGTCGCCGTCGGAAAATTGTCTCCACGCAATAGTCCAACTGCAACCAGTAAAGCCACGCCTGCCAAAACCAGCACAACTACCAGTGGCTTTAATTTGGCTATCCCCAATCGAGTTTCCTCCGGCTGGTTGAATTTGCACTAATTTTACTATAATTCTCGATTATATTCAAGTGTTAGAATCAACCAGCAATTTTTATCGCGCCGAAGTACCCAGCGGTCACCGCCGGGAGACACTTCATTGCCGATGCGGGTGGTGCCGGTAACCACCGCTTGCGCGCCGGAAACGGCGATTTCCGGCGATTTTGGGTGCGCTGTGGCAGGCGCACCGGGAAAAACACGGTACACATATCGCTGGCGAATGGCATCGCTGCCGCGCCAGTGGTCATCGTCTGCCGGGTTGTTTGGGGTGTGCATGGCATCGGTTATAACCCCGTCCGCTGCCCACAGGTTCATCAATGCGTCGATGTTTTTCTCCGCCACAAATTGCCCTTCGGCATTTAACACGGCGACGATGGCGGCTTCGTCGGTGGAAAAGGTGCCCAGCGCACACGAACCGCGCGCGGGTTCGGGTGCGGATGTTTTTGCCGGCGCACATGCCAGCGGCAACAGTAATAAAATGCCGGTCAGCACCAAAGCCGATACCCGCGCCATCATCTCGCCTTTCGGAAAAGTTGGCTCAGAAAATCGCGGTACAGAGCGGCGGTGTCATCTTCGCTGCCGTACTGCGGTGAGGTGAGCCGTACCAATGTGACGCCGGTCGGGTCATCGGGCGGCATCAGGTAAAAGTAAAATGACCGTTGGCGAACCTCGCTTTTCCGGGCATCAAGCAGTAAACCGTAAAGGTTGCCGCCTTCAGGCAGGGTAATTGCCCGCGAAGTCATATCGGTGAGCCAGCCGTCGGCATCGTAACACAAATCGGGGGGATGGAAACTGCGGCTTTTGTGACTGCCGATGAGGGTCAACCAGATAATGTGTCCCGCGTCATCACGGTAGCGGCGCTGAATATACTGTTCGGGTTCCAGCAAAATAAAAACTTCCACATTGGTTTGAGGCACATCTTCGCCGCGCCAGTTACCCAATGTCAGCGGGACGGTATCCAGTCCGGCATTCATATCAATGGGCATGCGGGCGGTAACCGTTTGGCGACGGTTGGTTGTTTGCCAATAGTCAATATCCGCCCAGTATTCGGGTTCGCCGTTTATTGAACCGGCTGACGATAGTCGCGGCAGGTAAACGGCTCCCACGACAATTGTCAGCGCGGCAATGGCTATAAAACGTCCCAACGCAGAGTTTTGCATTGCAATGCCTTTGAAAGTGGATACATCAGCAGTATAACCAGTACGAAAAAGATACCGCCGGCGTAATTGTGGTAAAAATTAAATGCGGCGTCAATGCCCCAAAAACGAGCAACCACCAGCAGGTTGGCAATACGCAATACGTTGCCAAACATTGCCAGCGGCACTGCCGACGCGATGAGCGCGGCTTTGCCCCACCACGGTCCGCGCAACAAATATGCCGCCAGCACGGTTAGGGTCAGCAGGGCGATGATGGAATTGATGCCGCTGCATTGCGCGCCGATGGTGAGGGTGGTGTTCGGCAGCGAAACCGCCGCGCCATTAACCGCCACGTCCAGCCCCAACCGGCGCACCAATGTGGTTGACGCTTTACCCGCCCACAATGAAAGCGGCAGGGTAGCGCGCTCTACAATTGGCAGGGGAATTGCCAGCCACAAAAATGCCAGTGGAAATGCCGTTTTGTGCAGTGTGGAAAATCCCCACAGCAGCCAAACAATGCTGGCAACCACTATCACGCTGACAAACGCCGCCAGATAAAATGTGTGGCGGTTGTAAAAGAAAAGGTACAAACCACCAAAACCAATCAGTGCCACGAGTGCTCGGTTGTCGGGTGTGGGGGGGGGCAAATGTCGAGAGGTTCGCCATAGCAGGTATGCTGTTACGGCTATTACCAATATCCCGTGGCTGTAATACGGGTTCGACAGCCACTCGCCGCCAACCCACCGCCACGTGGGGAAGAACAACGCCGTCAGCAAAATTATCACCACGGCATTGAAGAGAATGTTTTGTTTTTTCATATCACCTATTTTCGGCGTTTGAATGCGGCGCCGGCAAGTCCGGCTAATCCCAAGCCCAACAGGGTTATTGTCGTCGGTTCGGGAATGGCAGGACCGGGTCCCGCGCCGGTGGAACTTATCGGCGTGGGGGTGAAGGTGGGTGTCGGTGTGATACCCAACGGCGCATTGCCTTGCGCCGCTACCGGTGCGGCGATGGTCGGAAGCAATACAACCATCGCCGCTAAAACTATCGCCACGATTGCAACAAGCATAATGGTATTAAGCGTAGATTTTGAGAGTGGCATGCTCTTCTCCATTTTTTTACACGTCTATCGGTGAATTTTTATATAGTGTAAACTAAAAAGGGAGATTTGGGCAAATGTTAAGTTTTACTTTTCGGCATCGGTGCTACGGGCATCTCGTTTACGCTTAATTACTTTTCCGGCTAACCCGGCTAACCCAAGCCCCAACAGGGTCATTGTTGCCGGTTCGGGGATGGCGGGCGCAGGACCCGCATCGGCGCCCGCCTCGCCCGCCGCTACGATGGTCGGTGTGGGCTGGGCTGGGGTGGTTGGTGTCGACTGGGGTTGAGTGGTGGGGCTTGGCGTCGGTTTTTTTTGCGCTTCTACCGACAGCGGTGCGGCAGAAAGTGCCAAAGCCAAAGCCGCCAGCAGAGCCAACACCATCAACATTAACATTACATTTCCGGACATACGGGTTGAGACAAACATACATTCCTCCATTGGAACTTAAATGTGATGACCGGCGATTTTCCATCTTTAACCCGATGTCACGCCAATCTTAAAACATCCGGTCTCTACCCGCCGTCTCGAAAAACCAGCGGAAGGTATACAAAATTTGTAAACGGTACGGCGGTGAAATTCATAGTGAATGCCGGGTCGCCGAACAGCGTAAATGTATCCAGCAAATCCTGATTGAACCCGTCCGCAAACAGCCGCGCTTTGCCTGCCATCACCGCCGCACCGAGCTCGCGTTCATTGTCATCCGCTACCGCGCCGAAAAAGCCCGCTTGCAATTGGTCGTGCCCGGTTGACACCCCCAGCCCCGTTGCCCCCCACACTGCCACCGCACCGCCATTCGAGCGGCGCAACATACTTTCGTCCAGCGTGGGGTATTCCGGGTGGTGGAAATAGCCGGTAAAACACGTCATACCCAGCACCACCGGCAGTTGATAACCGTTCGTCAATTGCAAAACGTCATTTTGTGCGGGGTCGCGGTTCCAATGGAATACCGATTCTTCCGCACCGGTGGTGCGATTGCCGCCCGCCCACTGATGCCACGAGCTGTGTCCGGTATAAACTATCAAACCGGCGCCATCTTTGAACGCCTGTAAAAAATCGTGTCGTAATGAAGGAATATCGCCGTACAAATTTGTATCGGTGTATGTACAGCGCGCGCCGGGGTCTTGCGGATAATAAAAGCGCGTCGAGGAAAATAGGGATAATGTGTTATTATATATTATATCGTTGAAATTGTAAAAATTGCCCGCCGTATCGCAATTATCGCTGACCAGCAGTTGTTTTTCCCGCCAATTACCCGGAAACGGATGCGTTTCGTACTGCAAAATTTTATCCACAACCGTTTGGGCTTCCGCCGCCGAGTTGACCGGCAAGCGTCCAATCAGCATATCGGGGAAATTGTCGCTGCCGGTGAGCGTAACATACCGATTGTCCGCCGCGGTTTCCGCCACCCACGGATACGACGAGCGCGGGTCAACCGCAACCAAATAGGGCGGCATAAAATTCGGATTACCCCATCCCAAATAGTTTTTAAAGTCATAATGTCCATCGCCGACCAGCAACACATAAGTTGGCGCAGGCGGCGTCCAGTTTGTCAGCGCGTGCGCCAAAAACGTTTTTATC